>DASSIZ010000092.1 GCA_035691485.1 Terriglobales bacterium | reverse complement strand
GAACGGGACCCTGAACATTGCCGTCATCTTCACGCCTTCGGCAGCCGGCGCCCGCAGCGCCGCCCTGCAGATCAATGACAATGCCGCCAACACGCCGCAACTGGTCAACCTCAGCGGCAACGGGCTGAGTCCCAGCGGACCTAAGTTCAGTCCCAGCCCCACGAGCATGACCTTCGGCAGCCAGCAGCTAGGGCAGCAAAGCTCGCCGCAGACCGTCAGCATCAGTAACCCGGGTACCGACAACCTCATCATCTCCAGCCTGACGACGAGCGGCGCCAATGCCGGCGACTTCAGCTCCCAGGTAACCGGCGGCACCGGCATCAGCTTCGGACGTTTCGGCGTCTTCCCGGTGACGGTTGCGCCCGGCGGAACCCTGACCGCGAACGTCTACTTCACGCCCACGCAGAGCGGCACGCGAACCGCCAGCCTGGTCTCCAGCGACAATGCTTCCGGCAGCCCGCATTCGATTGGGCTGACCGGAAACGGTAGTGCGCCGGTCCTGGGGCTCAGTACAACCAGCATCAACTTCGGAAACCAGATGGTCCTTGTCCCCAGCACCAGCGCGGCATTCACCATTAGCAACACCGGGAATACCGATCTGCAGATCACCTCGATGGCGATTACGAACGGAAACACCGGCGACTTTGCTTTCTCTGCATTTGTCCCGCCTGCGCCAGGAACTCCGATCGTGGTGCCGGTGAATGGGAGTATCACGGTTGGCATAATCTTCACGCCCGGCGCGATTGGGAACAGGGGCGCGGTTGTCACTATCACCGACAACGCGTCCGGTTCGCCGCATTCGGTGCAGCTGTCGGGCATCGGAATTGCACCAACTGTCTCCCTGAGTGCCGCCAGCATCAACTTCCCCGATCAGCTGGTAAACCAGTCCAGCGCACCGCAGACGGTGACGCTGACCAATATCGGCAGCGCGCCGCTGACGATCACCAGCTTCTCCTTCACGGGGACGAATGCCACCGATTTCTCGACCACGACCGCTCCCGCGACGGTGCCGGTGAACGGATCGCTAACCATATCGGTGATCTTCACGCCAGGGCCAACGGGACTCGGCCCGCGCAGCGCAACCCTCCAGATCAACGACAATGCGACGAACAGCCCACAAACTGTCTTTCTGAGCGGCAACGGGCTGGGGCAACCGGCGATCAGTTTTGTCCCGTCGTCAACCACCTTCGACATGGGATCGCAAACGGATAAGCAGCAGAGCCCGCCGCAGCAGCTGACCATCGAAAATACCGGGCTGAGCAACTTGGTCATCAGCAACATTGCGGTGAGCGGGATCAATCCCACCGACTTCAGCTTTAGCATTGCTGCCGGAACCAACACCTTCCCGCAAACCATTCGTCCGGGCGGATCGCTGGTGTACTACGTCTACTTCACCCCAAGCCAGCAAGGATCGCGAACGGCGACCTTGTTGTTTACCGACAACGCCCCGGCCAGCCCGCAGTTGCTCACCTTGACTGGCACCGGCCTGCCCACGCCCGCGACGGACTCGTTGAACACAACCAGCCTTACGTTCGCCGCCCAGCCGATCAATACCACGAGCGCCTCGCAGATTGTGGTGCTCTCCAACAGTGGCGAAACCGATCTCCACGTCTCGAGTGTGGCGGTCACTGCCGGCAACATTTCTGATTTCAGCGTCTCGCCTTCCGGGCCGTTTACGGTCGCCAAGAATGGCGGCAACGCCAGCGTCACAGTTACGTTTACGCCGCCCACTCCGGGTGCGCGCACGGCGACTATGACGGTTACCGATGATGCTGCCGGCAGTCCGCGGAACGTAACGTTATCGGGCACCGGCATTTCCCTTGGCCAATTGAGCCTGCAGCCGACCACAGTGGGGGCCAACCTGGAGGTGCGAGCGATCGGATCGCTCGATACTCCGCCCACCACGACTCTGCCGGTCACCATGACCAGCAGCGATCCCAAAAAGGTCTTGCTGGTTGCTGCCGCAGCCGATCCGAACGGCGTGACGCAAGGAACAACCCAGATCACTGGCAATGTCGCCCCCGGACAGGGCAAATTCGGATTCGGGTTCCCGGGCATGTGGGTGCAAGGAATGGATTCCTCGGGCACGGCCACGATTACGATGACGGCGCCCGGATACCTGCCGGCCACGGCCGTGGTCACGCTAACACCCTCGGGCTTCGTGCTCAGCGGCCCCAATGGCACGGGTGCGAACTTCACCGCTCTGATGGGCGCTAATTCTCCGCTCGTCGTCAATCCCGTCCAATTGGATGGCGCGGGGAACATCCTCTCTTCCAGCCAAGTTCTGCGCGGCGGCCTGACCGTGAACGCGACGGTCAATTCGGGAACCCCATCGGCGGGCACCATCGCCGGCAATCCTGCCGTGGTGCAGCCGGGGAAAAGCGAAAGCAGCGCGGTTAACTTCCAGCCGCTTAGCGCCGGAACCAGCCTGCTCACGGTTACGCAACCGGCCGGATTTGCAGTTCCGAATACGGGAGCGCAGCTGACGGTCACGGTGGCCTCGCCTACAATCACGCTCAATCCCATCACCATCGGGTTTGATCAGCAGACCGTCGCCGTCGGTCACCTCACCCTGGCGCCGTCCACCACGCTGCCGGTCACGATTACCAGTTCGGATCCGACCCGTCTGCTGCTGAGCACGAATCCGACGGCTGTTGGGAGCAGCAGCGTTACCGTCAACGTGCAACAAGGCTTGACTGCGCTTCCTCAGATCTACGTACAGGCACTGGCGTCGTCGGGCACAGTGCAATTGACGGCGAGCGCTTCGGGATACTCGTCCGGAACCAGCAACGTGGCATTGAACGGATCGGCTTTCCTGCTGAGGGGACCAAGTGGCATCGGAAAGGACTTCAGCACCAGTGCCAGCGCGCAACCCACCCCGCTCACGGTGGAACTGTGGATGCTCGATTCAGGCTCGAATCCTTTCTTACAAGGAGGGACGTTGCGGCCGGGAGTGTCCTTGGGGGTCGGCGTCAGCAGTCAAAACACGGGAACAGGAACAATCGTACCAATACCGGGCACTGCACAGTTCAATCCAGGCGACAGCTCGAATTCGACATTGAGTTTCCAACCGGCGTCTAATTGCACCACGCCCTGCACGACGTTGCTTAGCGTGGCGCAGCCAAACGGGTTCAGCACCCCGGCTTTCGGCGCGCAATTGAACGTCACGGTAAACAAGCCATCCGTGTCGCTGCGCATGGTTCAAACGTTGATAGGCAACAACCTGGAAGTGCCCGCCACGGGGGCACTGGACGTGCCGGCGCCGGGTGATCTGACAGTTACAATCAGCAGCAACAGCACGAACGTATTGCTCTCCACCTCACCCACCGCAATGGGGACGCAAAGCATTACCGTAATCGTCCCCAACGGCTCGGGTGTCAACGCATCCAATTTCCCGTTCTACTACGTCCAGGCCAGGGCAAGTTCGGGGACGGCGCAATTGACGGCGAGCGCTCCAGGATTCAATCCCGGTAGCATCACCGTGAACCTGGCTCCGTCCGGATTCGTGATCATCGACTCCGGCGGTGTGGGAGCCGGCTTCGGCGTGCAGCTGGTGGCCGGCACTACGAATGTGAACCTGAACCCGGTCCTGCTGGACGCCACCGGGGCGCCGACGTCGACCGTTCAGCAGGTGGCCGGCGGGCTTGCGCCGTCGGTTACGGTGAGCAGCGATAGCTCGGCGGTGGCGGTCACCAGCCCAGTTGTGATCGGCGGTGGCAGCAGCGGAGTTACGCTCACTTGGACATTGCAAAGCAAAGGCACGGCTAACATCACTCTCGGCACACCGACGGGCTTCACCACACTGACATCGGGTAATCCCATTTCCGTGTCGGTGTTCTGAGCTGGCGCACCTTGGGTTGCACCTTGCGCCAGTTCGGTTCTGGTGTACAACGGAGGTGAACCGGGGAGGTACAGATGGGCCGTAAATGGTTCCGAGTTGCTGTGCTTGTGCTTTGCGCGGCAGCGGTTACGCGCACGAACGCCAAGTGTGAAGTGCTGGACAAGATATTCTTGAACAGCACGGTTCTAATTTCTTATCCCGTAACCACTCCTCCGAGCGGCAAGGCCGGCAACACTACCGGCGATAAAAATCGAAAAGTACTGGGCGTGATGAACGGAACTGGCTTCCTGCTGTTCAGCGACGTCGGAGTCACCAAGACCCACGTTTATCTGATCACCAATCGGCACGTGCTACCTCCCGAAGGCGCAAAGAAGAACATCCAGCTCAGGGTTGTCATCCAGGAACAGGACGGATCGGCAAAAATTGAAGAGATTTCAGTTCCCGTGGTCGGCGACGACGGAAAGTATTTGCCGGCAGTCAGCCTGCATCGTGATCCGACCACCGATGTCGCTGCCGTCAATATCGGCAGCTCCGCCCTTGGGGCTAAGTTCACCCTGCTCACCGAAGCAGTAAAGACCGGCCGCTACTTGAGTACTTCCATGCTGCTCCCGACTTCCAGCATGGCTGCGCAGGGTGTCGGTGTGGGGAGCCAGGTTTACATCCTGGGATACCCGGCGGCAATCTTCGATCCCAGGAATGTCTCTCCGGTCTTGCGAGTGGGAGTGATCTCCACCGATCCGCTGGAAGGCTTCAACTTCAACGAGGAACTCCGACGGACAATGCATTTCCCCGAGCACATGGACGGCTTTCTGCTGGACGCCAACATTTATCCCGGTTCCAGCGGTAGCCTGGTGGTGTCCACTCCCGAAAGCACCAACTGCAATCAGGCGGAGAAACAGCGAACCTACATTCTGGGAATCGTTAGCGGCTCAATACCTATCTTCGACGCCTCGCTGAACTCTTATTCCCGGATTGGCCTGGGAATGGTGTATTCGGCCGATACCATCAGGCAAGTACTCAACGGATTCTTGAATCGGTAGGCGTTGTCTGCACGAGAATCTCGCAAAATCATTTGCGTTCCGGCCGGAACGCTACCCCCAAAAAAATAGTTGGCTGGGCAGGAGGATCCCCATCCGCCACCCAGCCAATTCTCGTTCAAAGCTTTTCGGGCTTTTCCGCCGTTGCCTTACCGGCTGTTTTTCTTGCCCTCTATTGGTTAGACGGGTGCCGATCGAAAACTTGCAAAAAAAAATAGAGTTATTAAAGACGGCCGGACGGCTGCCGCGCCACTGCCCCGCGAGACCCATCTCAAAATGATAAATGCGCCGGAAACAGGCCCCCCTCTAAAAGGTACTGTGCAACCAATTGCAGTTGAAACGGAAAGTCCTTCGTTTTCCTGAAACGCTTTTCGGCCTCAAAAGCGAATCGGCCAGCGCCTGTAGGTATCTGTTGCATTACGAAAGTACCAGTCGCGCAACTGCTTCAATCACGAACACATTTTGGTTTTTGGGCGCAAGACCTTTCATTCTTGGGGCGCATAAATTCCATTTTTCGTCGCAATTGGAGACCGCATTGCACCTTGTCCTACGTTTCACGTTCTTGGCATCGAGCCAATTCCGTTCAGAGGTGGACAGCAATGAGATTTCGTGGAGGCTTCCCTCTTGTCGCAGTCCTGCTGCTGATGGGATCTTTCGCCATGGCGGATCAAATCAACGGCAGCGCTACCGGTCTGGCAAGCCCCAACACCATCCTTACTTTCGATGGAGGATCTGGCCTCGCCGACCGTGTAGTGGTGAGTTCGTACTTCGGCGTGAACTTCACCGGTTTTGGCTGGGACAATGGCGACCTGGGGCAAGCGGGTTCCATCGGATTTTCTGGCGGAGATCTGGTAAATGGATTCTTCGGCTGGCCCACCGACACCACCATGACCATCGCCTTTAACGCGACGGTGACCGGCGCCGCTTTCGCCGCCGTGGATCAGAACAGTTCGTTCACCTTCCAGGCTTACCGGGGGGGAGCCAACGGAACGCTCGTCGATACACTGACGGCCGCTGTGGCTGGCACTCCCGGGTCCGGCTACATCGGCTTCAACAACGAAAGCTTCGACACGATTGTTATCACCCGCAACGGCGCAAGCGATTCGTCTGGGCTGTCCATCGATAATCTTCAAATCATCGGGCCGATCAATCTCGGCGTGTGCTGTTCTAGTCCAGCACCAGACACCAGTGGCGGTCCCGGGCCAGGACCGGGATCGGGTACCGGCAGCAACGGCTTCACATATCCCGACCCGGCGGTTGTTCCTGAACCATCCACTATGGTCTTGTGTGGCTTCGGTATCATTGCCCTGGTTTTCAAACACACCAGGTCCTAAGGAAGAGTCGAGCGCAAGCGCAGACGTGTGAATGCATCGAGTGCTTGACCCGCACTTCGACGCCTCAACCAGTGATGCCCGGCTAATGATTGGCGAGGCTGCCGCTGCTGGAGAAGCGTGAAACTCCCACTAACACCTAAGCCAGCAGCGCCGCCGAATTGGCAGGCGTGAAGGAAGCTTCCGTCTAAGATCCCGGGCTCGAACAGCCACAACCGCCCTGGCCGGATTTGCCGCCCAAGTACTGGACAAACAAACACGCATTCGACAGGAACGCAGCTTGCTGGGATCCCATCCTTGCTGGCTCGAGCTCACTTTCCGTGATGAACACATAGGAGTTGGTAATCTCCACATGCGTGCTTGTCGCCTGAACCAGCGAGGCATCGGGAGTGGAGAACGGTGAGATCGGGGAACAAGGCTGTGTGCCTGCAGCAATTGGAAGAATGTCGACCACACCGGAGATCGGGACAACTCCTGTCAGGGGGTTGCTGGTCAGCTGATTGCCCACCGCAGCGCTGGCCAGTTCATTCGGCGTCAGGCGGCAGGAACAGCAAGCAATCATTTCCTGGTCGGCATCGAACACGTAGATATTGGCGCAAACATCCCCGACCGGGCTGGTCATTGGCGTACCCAGTTTTCCGACGTTAATGATGCGCACCGACTGGTCGAGCAGGCCGCCATGGCCGGAGTTGTTGTCGTACGCGGATACCAGGAACGATTGCGCGAGCGCGGGTGCGGCCAAGCCCAATATTAAAAGGACCAACAACCTGTGCTTCATTCCGAGCCTTTTCTGGCGCCTTTTGCAAACCGTTTGCTCACACACGTGCGCTTGGAATGCTGCAAGCTACGGGCCAAACCAATCGCGCACAGCGTAGTGTATGGCAAAGGGTTGCCCCTTCCAGAGCCGGCGCATTACTCCAACATGTGCAGATGGTTGCAGTGCGGATGGGTACATTCGGTACTAAGCCCAAGGATTACTCCTGCCGCACCTCGAAGCTGAAAACGAGTCCGTGACCGTCGCCGATTGTGCCGAAGTAGCAATCAATCAGGGACAACGATCGAGTTTCTGCCGGCTGAGGCGCCATGAGAGTCCGCAGACCTTGAGCACCATCGATCCTCTCTTTTGGCCTGCCGATTTCATCATTCGTACCGGCACGAGGTTAGCCGCCAGGGCTAATGCGGCGGGACTAGTAACTCGGGGGAATTGCCAACCTCAAGAGCGGAGTTCATGCTAGCGCGGTTCGTCGTCTCGACGGCGAACCTATTCGAGGAGGATCCCCAAATGAAGAAACTACTCGTAGTCCTTGGGATTCTTGTACTGGTGCCGTGTATGGCGCTGGCGCAGGGAACCTATTACGTCGACTATTACGCCAACAATGATGGTCCGGAGCCGGCCGAGCCTGACCAGATTATCCGCATCATCAATGTGGGCACACTGGGCACGCCGCTGACCAGCCCGACTGGCGACATCTGCGCCAACGTGTACGTGTTCGATGCCGACCAGGAAATGATTGCCTGCTGCGCCGCGCGTTTGACCCCGAACGAACTGGCCTCTGCTTATGTTGGCCATGACCTGACCAGCCACCCGTTAACCTCCGTGGTTCCGGAGTCTGGCGTGGTGAAGATCGTCCTCGTTCCCCCGCCGGCGGGCGGCTGCAATCCGACCGTCAGCACCACCGTTCCTGACGCAGGTCTGGGCGTGGTGTTCGGAACGCACCTGCAGTTCCCCGAGGGTGGTGACGAAACCAACCAGGCCGCCCCCTATTTCGTAACCGAAACCCAAAAGGCTCCTTCGACGCTGAGCGCGGCGGAAGAGGGCTTCCTGCAGACCGCTTGCTCTTTCACCCTGTATCTGGGCAGCAAGTTCAGCGGCTTCTGCAACATCTTGCGCTCGACTGGACAGTTCTAGTCTGATTGAGTTTGAAGTTAACTTGCGCGTGCCAGGCTTTCACCGCCTGGCACGCGTTTCTTCACCATAATCGGGAGCTGATGATTTCTGCGCGACGGGAGCCAGGTTCCTCCCCTTGCCGTAGCCGAATGCAGAAACGACGGCCTCTCGAGCGCGTCTGGCCGGGATGGAAGCGCTCGACTCCCCGATTGCCACCAACACTAGACCGCTGCGGCTACCGTTCTGACTCTCACGGCGCTGCCGATCAGCACAGCGATAAGTACTAATCCAAGCCATTAGCCTAAGCGGTTAGTTTCTACGGTTAGCCTGCTTCGGTTAGTGTCTCTGGGGAATTGTCACCGTCATCTTCCAAGTGCATTCTTGGTTGCGTTTGTAGCTCGCTCTCCCCAAGCTGGCTAGTGAATAAACAAAATCAAGTCCACCAAAACGGAGGATCCCCAAAATGAAGAAACTACTCGTGGTCCTTGGGCTTCTCTTGCTCGTGCCGTGTATGGCGCTGGCGCAGGGAACCTATTACGTCGACTATTACGCCAACAACGACGGTCCGGAGCCGAATGAGCCTGACCAGATTATCCGCATTATCAATGTGGGTACACTGGGCACGCCGCTGACCAGCCCGACTGGCGATATCTGCGCGAACATCTACGTGTTCGACGCCGACCAGGAAATGATTGCCTGCTGCACGCTGCGTTTGACCCCGAACGAACTCGGCTCGGCGTACGTGGGTGCCGATTTGACCAGCCACCCGCTGACCTCCGTGGTTCCGGAGTCTGGCGTGGTTAAGGTTGTCCTCGTTCCTCCGCCGGCGGGCGGCTGCAATCCGACCGTCAGCACCACTACTCCTGACGCGAGTCTGGGCGTGGTGTTCGGAACGCACCTGCAGTTCCCCGAGGGTGGCGACGAAAACAATCAGCTCGCCCCCTATTTCGTAACCGAAACCCAAAAGGCTCCTTCGACGCTGAGCGCGGCGGAAGAGGGCTTCCTGCAGACCGCTTGCTCCTTCACCCTGTATCTGGGCAGCAAGTTCAGCGGCTTCTGCAATACCCATGCCTCGACCGGACAGTTCTAGTCTGATTGAGCTTGAAGTTAACTCGCGCGTGCCAGGCGGTGTCCTCCACCCGGCACGCGGTTTCTCCCTCCCCAGTTCTGATCCGAAGCTGTTGTTAAAGCGCGGGCCATTAGCCCGGAAAATTCGTCACTTTTCCGTCAACGGGCTTGTAATGAGTCGAAGTAGTGCGGTACAAGTTCCGCACGACATTGCTAAACTCGCCCGCGGAATGGAACAACGAACCGCAACCCAAGCGGGCCGTTGAATCCAACGGCTGAAATTGTATTCATGGGGAGGAGATCCGATGTTCGGCAAAGTCCTACAATTAACCCTACTATCTACGGCGATACTCGCCAGCTGTTCCAGTCTTTACGGCCAGAGTGCAACGGGTGTGGCTGCTCAGCCGGCACTAACCGGCAATCAAAGCGCGAATCAAAGCACGACGACACCTGCCAATCAGAATGCGGCTCCGGCGGCCAATCAGAGTGCGGCTCCAGCAACAGGTCAGAGCCCGGCTCGGTCGCAAGGTCCACGTCAGCGGTCGAAGAATAGGGCGCTTCCGCAGACGCCGCCAGCCGATATGGCTTCCTTGAAGCAAAGTGCTCTCGCCGGCAATGTCGAAGCCCAGGGCAAGCTGGGCGAGATGTACGCTATCGGTCAGGGTGTGCCTCGCAGCCTGCCCGAAGCGGCGAAATGGTTCCGCATGGCCGCGGAGCAGGGCGATTCCGCTGCGCAAGCGAAACTGGGGCTGATGTACATCGCCGGATTCGGTGTGCCAGCCGACAAGTCACAAGGATTGGCTTGGTACAAGAAAGCCGCGGCTCAGGGCAACTTGGATGCTATGTTGGGGCTGGGAAATCTATACGAGCAGGGCACGGCGGTTCCGAAGAGCATGCTGGAAGCTTCGAACTGGTACAAGAAGGCCGCGGAAGCCGGAAACGTCACTGCGCAACTTAAGCTGGGAGACATCTATCGCTCCGGTGTCGACAATGTTCCCCACGACTACGCACAGGCCATGAAGTGGTACCGCAAGGCGGCGGAACAAGGCAGTGGCGAAGGCGATTTCTATGTCGGTTATATGTATCAAGAAGGCCTCGGCGTCACTGTCAATACTGAAGAGGCTGCCAATTGGTATACCAAGGCAGTCCAGGACAAGTATCCATCGGCAAGGATTGCACTGCGAAACTTGGGAAGATAGCGCGCCTGCGGAGATCACAATAGCGGACCAGCAGCCCCCTTCGCCTTCTGGCAGCTGCGGCCGAACCACTCCACGATTCGCGCCTTGTGCTGCCTAAGCTCGAGTTCCCCCCGGGTGCTGTGCCGTTTCGAAAAGGCGGCATTACTTGAGTCTTTCAGACAGGAGATGCAGATTGCTGTGGTGGCACTGCATGGCTTGTCATCGCATCGGGGAAGAACCGGCTTGGTTATGGGAACGAGCGTGGGTTGGAACACGGCGAGTCAGAGATCGGCTCAAGTGAATTCGCAGTTGCGCCGCTGCGCTGTCGCCGCCTTGCTCGCTTTGGTCATCGTCTATGCCGTGTTGTGCGGCTTCCGCACCATCACGGACGCGGATACAGGCTGGCAACTCGCCAGCGGGCGCTACATCCTCCAGCACCGGGAAATCCCCGCCGGGGATGTGTTCTCCTATACCGCGCGCGGTCAGCAGTGGATCTATCCCGCAGGGGCGGAGGTATTGCTGTACCTCGCTTACCTTGCGGGCGGATTCGCCGCACTGTCCTGGATCAATGCCTTGGCCTGCGCGGCAACTGTCGGCGTTGCATGTTGGGCTGAAGCCGGAATCGCATCCGCCGTGCTCGCCATCCTCGCTATACCCAAGATTGCATACCGCACGGCGCCGCGCGCCGACCTCTTCAGCAGCTTGCTGTTTGCGACGCTCTTGGCGATCCTGTGGCGTCACCATCGCGGCCGCAAGACTCCTCTCTGGCTGCTCCCGTTGATCTTTGTAGTCTGGGCCAACACGCACCTCGGTTTTATCGCCGGTTTCGCGCTCCTCGGCGGTTACGTGGCGCTGGAACTCGGCGAATTCCTGCTTTCAGAGCGACGCGCCGCCGCCCGCGCTCGCTTGCGCTCCGCTATTCCCTGGCTGATCACGGCGGTTCCGGTGACGCTTCTTAACCCATGGGGTTGGAACGTCTACCGTGCCATTATTCGCCAGGGCCGCGCCATGGACAGCCAGCAAAACGTGCTTGCCGAGTGGCGGCACGTACCGCTGACCCCGGCCACGCTTGATCAGGCTCTTCACTTGCGGAACCCTGAAAGCAGCTACTTTTGGCTGCTGGCATTGGCCATTATCGCCGCCGTTATCGCGCTCCGTCGCCGGCACTTTGGCGCCGCCGTTCTGCTGCTGGGCTCCGCTTATATGTCGGTGCAACACATACGCTTCCAGGCGTTGTTTGTCATCATCGTAGTGGTAGTGGCGGGGCCGCTTTTCGCCGGCCTGTTTGCTCCACCGGAACCGGTTCAGGTTGTTGTCCAGAAAAGTCGGGCACAACGCCGCCAGCAAGATTCGCAAAAACAGCGCGCCCGCCTGCCGTCGCTGGGTGCATACGCCGGCGGTTGCACCATTGCTGCGCTGGTCATTGCCGTCGCCCTGCTCGGGACTCGTTGCTACGATCTCGTCACCCAGCACGCTTACATCGCTGCCGGTGATGTCAACTTGTTTGGCGGGGGATTTTCCTCCTACTATCCCCAGCGCGCCGCCGATTTCATCCGGCGCGAAAAACTCCCCAGCAATATTTTCAATGAGTACAACCTCGGCGGTTATCTATCTTTCGAACTCGGCCCGCAATATTTGGATTACATCGACCCTCGCGCTATTCCTTTCGGCGATCTCATGGCAAAACAGCGTGACTTAATGATGAAGTCGCCTGACTCCGCGGCGTGGCAGGAGGAAGCCGATGCGCGCGGCATCAACACCGCTATTTTTTCGCTGGCTCGTTATTGGGGACTTCCCAACAGCATACTCCGTCAGTTGTGCGCCAGCACTGCCTGGAAGCCTGTTTACCTGGACGACGCAGCGATCGTTCTGGTCCGCAACCGCCCGGAAAACCAACCCTGGCTCAGCCGGTTTGCCCTGGATTGCCAGCAAGTAAAGTTCGAGTCGCCGCCCGCAATCGCTTCCGCTTCCTCCAGCCGGGGACGGGCCGAACTGTTCAATTACTACGCCAACGCTGGCTCTATTCTTTTCAAGTTGGGACGCAAAAGCGAAGCGGAAGCCGCGCTCCAGCGAGCCATCCAGATGTTCCCCGCGGAACCCTTCCTGCACCAGATTCTCGGCCAGTTGTATCAGTCCAGCGGCAACTTGCCGGATGCCGAGCGCGAGTACCTCACTTCCGCGCGGCTGAAGCCAGTCGAAGCCACCTGGTACACGCTGGCCATGCTCTACACCTCGCAGCAGCGCTACGGCAAAGCCGTAAATGCGTTTGCACAGGCGGCTCAGCTCTCCGTCCATCCCAGCCAGTACTTCATTTCGATGGGAACGCTGTACGTTGCCATGCAACAACCGCAACGGGCGCTCAACGCCTTCGACGCTGCGGCGGATAGCTCCGGTTACGAGCCCCCCGAAATGAAGGCGGATATTGATTCCCAGGTCGCTGCCGGCCGCGCCCGCGCCTGGAACGCGATGTCCTCTCCAAGCGCTCGGCCGTAAGCCTGCAGTTCCTTCCTCATTTGGCATTCTTTACGCCGCGTCTTGAAGCGCGTCTCGCTTGCCTGCACCTATCACTTGCCATATGATTCTTGCGGTGAGGCTTTGCCCTCCCGGAGAACGTGGCCCCGTAGTCCCTTGATCCCCCAGGCATGTCGCCTGCAAGGAGCACTGAATGCTGCGTGCCAGGTGTTTCCCTTCCTCGCTTGCAACCTTGGTCTTTTTGGTCCTCCCGATAGTGATGAGTGGGTCCTCTGCCATGGCCCAGGCGTCGCCGTCGCTGCAAGACCAGGTGACCTCGCTGCAACAGCTCACGCACACGTTGATTTCGGTGAGCCAGGCAGGAGATCAGTCCACCGCCGCCGCAGTGGCCAAGCAGCGCCACGATCTGCTGTTGGCCGTCGCTGCGGTTTCGCCCGAGACGGCGCTCACCTTTATTCTGCCGCCGCACACGGTGCAACAGCTTCCCGGTTCTGCCGCGAAGTACTTGGAAACTGACGCCGCCGAAACCGGTACGGTACTGGCGGTGGTGGAGGATTATCGTGACCACCATAAACTCCGCTTTTATCTCAACACTGGGCGCGGACAAGTCGAAATGTTCCTGGCGGGAAACTTGCCGCCGAATTTAGTCACCGGCGCGCAAGTTCAGGCCACCGGCAAGCGTATTGACAACTTCCTCCTCGTGCCGGCCGGCGCGCTATCGGTACCTGCACCAGCATCACCCACTAACGGAGCCGGGTTAACGACGAGCAATACCTTTGGAGCGCAGTCGACAGCTGTCCTGCTGGTCAATTTCTTCGACAACACCAGCACGCCGTTCGCGATCAACGATGTCCGTAATGAGGTTTTCAACGACGTTAGCAACTTTTACCTGGAAAACTCGCAAAACCAGACCTGGCTGACCGGAGATGTGTTCGGCTGGTTTACTATGCCGACGATCAGCGTCACGACGTGTCCCACAATCCAAACTTTCAGTGCGGCGGCGCAGCAGGCCGCGACAAATGCCGGAGTAGACCTCAGCCCTTATAACCGGCTCGTCTACATCTTCCCGCTGAATGCCTGCGGCTTCCGGGGTCAATCCACCCTGGGCGGCACTCCCAGTCAAGCCATGATCAATGGCGAGGATGGTCTCCAGGTTATCGCTCATGAATTGGGCCACGGCTTTGGCCTGCTACATTCCCATTCCCTGGTTTGCGGCAACGCTAGCATCGGCACGAACTGCCAGATTGATGAGTATGGCGACGAATTCGACATCATGGGCGGCTTTACGGCATCGCACTTCAATGCCTTCCAGAAGGAGCGTCTTGGCTGGTTGAATTACGGCATCTCGCTGCCGATCACGACCGTCACCTCCAGCGGCATTTACAACATCTCGCCCTACGAAACCGGAACTGGAGTCAAGGCGTTAAAAGTGTTGCAGAGCACCGAACCGACCAGCGGCCTCAACAGTTGGTATTACATCGAGTACCGGCAATTGATCGGCTACGACAAATCCCTGAGTGTGTATCCCACCTCCACGAAGGGGGTTTTGATTCGCAGCGGCGCGGAGCAGGCACCCGGCTCGAGCATGTTGCTGAACATGAACCCGCCGGGTCCCTTTGATAATGCAGCCCTGGGTGTCGGTGATACTTTCGTGGACGGCACCGCGGGCCTGTCGATCACGACGAAATCCGTGGATGCGACTGGCGCCTCGGTGGACATCGAGTTTGGTCCCTATGGCTGCAATGCCAAGTCTCCGACAGTCACCGTTTCTCCTGGCCAATCGCCGCCGGCCGCCGCCGGCAGCACCCAGAACTTCAACCTCTCCGTGACAAACCAGGACTCAGGCAGCTGCGGCTCGTCAACCGTGCTCGTGCTGTCTTCGGCCCCGACCGTTCCCGGCGGCTGGACTGAAACTGTGGCCACTTCACTGCTCACAGTGGCGGCGGGAGCGACTGCTTCCACCATGCTGTCGTTAACATCGCCTGTCGGTGCGCCCGCGGGTACTTATTCCTTTACTGTCACGGTCGCGAAGTGGCCGTTGTTCAATTTCTCCTCCACGACCACCGCCTACTATGTCGTGGGTAGCACGTCGTCGCCGGATTTTGCGATCAGTGCGCCCGCAACCGCGACCCTCCAAGTTGGGGGCAGCACTGCGGTCACGGTAACGTCGACGGTGACAAATGGTTTTTCCGCGCCGATATCCTTCTCGGTGTCGGGCCTGCCCGCCGGAGTGAGTGCCGGTTTTGCTCCATCCTCGTTGCCGGCCCCGGGTTCGGGAACCTCCACGTTGACCTTCACCGCCAATGGAAGCACGTTGACCGGGACATACCCATTGTCCATCTCCGGCACCAGCGGTGGAGCAGTCCACGCGGTTGCGCTCAACTTGACGGTAACCGCCGTCCCACCGCCACCAGGTTTTGCAATCAGCGCGCCCGCAACCGCGACCCTGCCAGTGAATGGCAGCACTGCGGTCACGGTAACTTCGACGGTGACGAATGGTTTTTCCGCGCCGGTTTCCTTCTCAGTATCGGGCCTGCCCACGGGAGTCAGCGCTGGCTTTGCTCCGTCCTCGCTTCCGGCGCCGGGCTCCGGAACTTCTACGCTGACTTTCAACGCCAATGGAACCGCCCTGGCCGGCACTTATCCGTTGACCATATCCGGCACCAGCGGCGGAGTGCTCCATCCCGTTGCGCTCAGCTTGACCGTAACCGCCGCTCCTCCGCCGCCGCCACCTCCGCCACCTCCGGCAACGACCTACAGCATGTTCAGCAACACAGCAGTTCCCGCTTCGGTTGGCAATGCGTACTGGCCTTTGGAGATGGGAATGCGATTCACTTCTGCCGTCAACGGTCAGGTCACCGGAGTGCGCTTCTACAAAACACCGAGCGATCACAGTTCTCACGTCGGCAGTTTGTGGACCAGCACCGGGCAACTACTGGCGCAAGTAACCTTCACCAACGAAAGCGCCAGCGGTTGGCAGCAGGCGCTGTTCTCCTCGGCGGTTTCAATCACCGCCAACACGGTCTACGTCGTCTCCTACCATTCCGGAGGCTATTACAGTTACGATGATGGATACTTCAACGTGCCGGTCAGCAATCCGCCGTTGTCGGCGGTTGCTGGAAGCAGTGGCAACGGTGTATATGCCTCGGGACCCGTCGGCACTTTTCCGACGAATCCGTTCAATAGCAGGAACTACTGGGTGGATCTTGTATTCACCACCAGTACTGCTACCGCCTCGCTTGTCTCGATCAGCGTTGCGCCGCTGAATCCCACCCTGTCCGTTTCCGGTAATCAGCAGTTCACGGCTACAGGACATTATTCCGACTCCAGCACGCAAGACCTTACACAACAAGTGACTTGGTCGTCCGGCACGCCCGCGGTCGCCACCATCACCAGCGCTGGAATGGCGACCGCTGTTTCGGCCGGAACGTCGCTTATCGCGGCTGCGAGCGGCAACATCACCGGCTCGACCACCTTGACAGTCACCAGCGCTCCACCTCCGCCTCCGCCGCCACCGCAAAACTCCTACAGCTTGTTCAGCAGCACAGCGGTGCCCGCCGTCCCTTATGCCAGTGCTTACTGGCCCGTGGAATTGGGAATGATGTTCACCGCGGATCGTAACGGCCAGATCACCGGAGTAAAGTTCTATAAAGCATCGAACAATACCAGCAGCCACGTCGGCAGCCTATGGACGAGCAGCGGGCAACTGCTGGCGCAAGCAACTTTCACCAATGAAAGCGCGAGCGGTTGGCAGGAAGTGCAATTCTCCACTGCGGTTGCGATCACAGCCAACACGATCTACATCGTCTCCTACCATACCGGCGGCGCGTACAGCTACGACGACGGCTACTTCAACGTGCCGGTCACCAATCCGCCCTTGTCGGCTGTCGCCGGCAGCGGCAATGGCGTCTACGGGTGGGGCCCGGTCGGCACTTTCCCGAACACGCCGGCGAACGGCAGGAATTACTGGGTGGATGTTGACTTCCATTAGTGGCTGGCTTCGCCGGATGCGGGATTAAGTAGCGGCACCAAGGTTTTTACCCGGACCTCGCTTGCGCCGGCACCGGCAACGGTTACAATCGCAGTAATGCGTGCTCTTGCCGGGATTGTCACATTGATTTGCGCCGCGGTCTGGGCGCAGACGGTTGCGCCGGGCCCAAACACCAAGACGCCCGGCCTGGCACTGCTGCAAGAATGCGCGCAGAAGCGGACCCCCGCTGCGTGTGAGGTTTCGAAGCGCGAACTGAAACAGGCGCAACGCGATTTTGCTCGCGGCTTGAAACTGCAAAAGAGGGGCAAAGCAGACCAGGCATTCGAGGCCATCGATTCCGCGGCGAACCTGGTTCCGCGCGACCTCGAATATGCCACCGCGCGAGAAGTCCTCCGCCAGAAAATCGTTTACGACCACATTCAGCGCGGCAACGCGCTGCTGCTGCAACAGAAGGAGACGGCGGCAGCTGGCGAGTTCCGCGAAGCGCTTCATCTCGATCCCAGCAACACCTTCGCGTTGCAACGGATGCAGGACGCCACTCCGTTGCCGGCAGCGCCGCGGGTGCCCGGAATCCACGTGGTGGACGATCCTGGCGAACTGCGCTTGCAGCCCGCCACTGACTTGCGCGGCACCTTCCATTTCCGCGGCGACACACGCGCGCTGTACGACGCGATCGCCACCACCTTCGGAGTGACGCCGCGTTTCGACGAGTCGGTGACGCCGCGCCAGGTGCGCTTCGATCTTCAGAACGTGGATTTCGCAACTGCCATGCGGCTGGCCGGCGTGATGACCAAGACATTCTGGACGCCGCTTTCCGCACGCGAATTCCTGGTGGTCGCCGATAGTCCCCAGAACCGGCTGCAGTTCGAGCGTATGGCGCTGCGCTCGTTTTACATTCCCGATGTCACTTCGCAGCAGGAGCTGAGCGACCTCGTCAACTTGCTCCGCACCATCTTCAATGTCCGCTTTGTCACCTTGCAGACCGGGACTTCGACGATGGTGGTGCGGGCCTCGCACACGGTCCTCGACGCCGCCACCATGCTGCTGGAATCGCTGGACAGCTCCCGCCCGCAAGTGATGTTGGATTTCCAGGTGTTCCAAATCAGCCGGACCATGATGCGCAGCTTCGGGCTGAGCATGCCGTTGCAGTGGCAGACATTCAATGTCTCGTCGCAAGCGCTGGCGGCATTGTCGCAACCCAACGTGCAGAACCTGATCAACCAACTGATTTCCTCCGGCGGCATCAACCAGGCGAACACGACCGCGATCTCGGCGCTGCTGGCGCAACTGCAATCGCAGTCGCAAAATCCGCTGCTGCAACAGCCCTTCGCGACATTTGGGGGCGGGCAAACCCTCACCGCAGTTCCCTTCCCGCCGACGTCGATCAGCTTCTCGCACAATGAGTCGCTGGTCACGACGATCCAGAAATTGACCCTCCGCGCGTCCAGCGGAAATGCCGCCATGCTCCGGATCGGCGACCGTTACCCGATCCTGAATGCAACCTTTGCTCCCATCTTCAACACGCCTTCCATTGCGCAGGTCATTCAAAATCAAAGTTTCATCGCGCCTTTTCCGTCCTTCAACTATGAGGACCTGGGGCTGAGTGTCAAGGCAACACCGCAGATCCACGCCGACGGCGAAGTGCAGATGGCGCTGAACGTCGAAATCAGGGCGCTGGGCGGGCAGTCCTTCAACGGCGTGCCGGTAATCACCAATCGCATGTACACGGGATCGATTACGATCCGGGACGGCGAGTCGGGCGTGGTCGCGGGCATGATTGACGTTTCCGAGCAGACTTCGCTGACCGGACTGCCGGGAATTGCCCGCCTGCCTGTGCTTGGCACACTTACTTCCGCGCACAATAAACAGAAGACCGACACCGAACTGCTGGTGATCATCACCCCCCACATAACGCGCACGCGGGAGCAGGCCCCCAAGTCGATCACTCTTCCGGAAGGGTAAGACGAAAGCACGAAAGCACGGTCCAGGGAAAACACTGGCCATTCGAGGTGAGGAGCTCCGGGGCATGGAAGCAACCGCTCGTCCGAGATGGAAGGTGCTGCTGGCGTTCGCAATTATTTATCTGGTTTGGGGATCCACCTTTCTGGCAATTCGGATTGGAGTGCACGAGGTTCCCCCGTTTCTGCTGGCGGCGATGCGGTTCGTGGTCGCGGGCCTGGTTCTTTGTGGCTGGATGCTGGCAAAAGGAGAGCGGTCACCGAGCGGGCGGCAGTGGTTGTCCGTGTCAATTCTCGCCGTGCTGATTTTCGTGGTGGACTACGGGCTGGTGTTTTGGGCCGAGCAACGCGTGCCGTCGGGGGTTACCGCGGTCATGATGGCGACCATTCCGGTGTTCATGGCGCTTTCGGAAATCAGCATTCTGCGAACCCAGAAGCTCACGGTTGGATTGGCGCTGGCGCTGTTGATCGGTATTGCGGGCGTGGCGGTGCTGATGAGCCGCTCGCTGATGCTGGGCGGCGCGCCCATCGACGGCACCGGGGCGGTGGCCTTAATCGTGGCGTCGATCGGATGGTCGGTGGCATCCGCGCTGGCCCGCAAACTACCGCTGCCGTCATCGAAAGTCATGAGTTCGGGAGTGCAGATGCTTACCGGCGGAGTGATGCTGGCAGTGACAGCAGCTGCTCTGGGGGAAATTCGCCGATTTCGGCCGGCCGCGGTCTCCCGTGGAGCGTGGTTGTCGCTACTGTACCTGATCGTGGCCGGTTCCATTGTTGCGTTCACCGCATACGTGTGGCTAATCCATCATGAATCGCCGACCAGGGTCGGTACCTACGCTTATGTGAACCCAGTGGTCGCGGTGGTGTTGGGCTATTTCCTGGGCGGGGAGGAGTTGGGACTGCGAACAATCATGGGCACGCTGTGTGTCCTGGTGAGCGTAGTGGTGATCACGACGTCACAAGCCAGGAAGCCGGTGACGAGAATGGCAGAGTCAAAATACCAGGCAGCTTCTGACTAGCGATTGACAACTCCAACCAGCAACCTTCCAGATGAGCCTTGTAGCGGGTGTGATGTTGTGCTAGGTTGTGTGTCTTCGAGATCGAAGACGAGCGACCGGCGCTTCCGACCGTGCCGGGGAGGCATTTATGTCATCTCCCTACGGTCTGGAGTTCGTCGAGAGTTGCCTCGGCTGCAAGTTGCCGGGCAAAGAATTTTTCTGTTACCTGCCACACGCCTCTCTGCCTGCTTTAGAGAAAGTTAGATTTCCCAACCTGCTCCCCAAGGGCAGCACCCTGTACGTAACCCACCAAAAAGCGAACGGGGTATACCTGATTTGCATCGGCAATGTGAAGGTGTGGACGACTGGACCCGACGGACGCGTCCTGATCCTAAAGATCGCGGGCCCCGGAGAGGTGCTCGGCCTACACGCTTGCGTCTCGGGAACGGCACACGAATTCACGGCAGAAACGGTGCAGCCGTCCCAGGTCGCGTTTGTGAAATCCGAAGATTTCTTGTCGCTGCTGCGATCCGATCCCGCCGCGTGCTGGAGGGCAGCGCACATCCTGAGCCGACAGTGCCGGGAAAGTTACGATTTCCTGCGCACGATGGGGCAGAAGCGCTCGGCCAGTGAGAAATTGGCAGGATTCATGCTGGATTTGGCGTTTACCTGGCAGAGCCAGAGCAACGGGACGGGAGTTCACGTTGGATTCACGCACGAGGAGCTAGGGCGAGCCATTGGAGTCTCGCGCGAGACCGTCTGGCGGATCCTGAGCAAGTTTCGCAGCGCGGGCGTGGCCGTACTCCAGGGATCGATGCTGAATATCCAGAACCCGGAAGCTCTGCGACGTCTCGCCGGCAGATGACCCTCAATATCCGTGCCGAGGAGACATACGATTGGATACGCCGGCGCGGTTAGCACGAAAGGGGATGCCGCCGCCGGCGTGGCAAAGATGAAGGCCAGAAACCCACAAACTGTTTGCTTTCGACCGCTGGCTGTGGTCCCATGGTCGCACTGGGGTGAGCGCCTTTGGACGCCTGGACCATTCTGCTGGCCATCTGGTTGCCGGTCGCCGGTATCGTTGTGGCGCTGTGCCTGTACTCAATGACGGAGCGCTCCGCCGAAGAAATTCCCGCTCAATGCGCGCGAGGCGAGTCCAGCAGCACGGAAACCCCGTCCACGGAATAGCAACTACTTCACCGCCAGTATCCGCACCCGACCACTCCTGATGGACGCGTCCACATGTCACTCAGAGCGGTGACGTACATCACTGACGCTTGCTACATCTTCAACGAGTATTGCAATCCATTCGAGCTGCAACTCACGGCCACGGCGGCACGCAATCGACTCTGCAAAACGCCGCGGGCATGAAGGGCAGGTAGTCTCGTGGCCCAGAGCACTCAGAGCAGAAGACGGATGTAATCGACTCTGCACCCGCTTTCCGGGAGTGCTGGACCGGACCCGGTCCGATAAAAATCCGGTGGGACAGACGGGCCTGAACAGTCCGCATGCGGTCAAGCACAACGTGCGGGACATAGATCGTCCATCTCCGGAGGTCACGGAATGACGGTTCGGGAGCTAGTTGCGACGCTCTCACGGTGCAACCCCGACGATACCGTCATCTGCGATGCGAGGTCGGAAGCATTGCTGGTGATCGGCATCAAGCCAGGCATGCACCAAGAATGCGGGGACGCAAATCTCCTGGTTCTGACCGGCAAGGACGCGGAATTCTTAAACGCACTGCGCATTCGCCCCGATCGATGAACTAACGCAAAACAGGCTGTGATGGAGGAGTAGCAGCGAGCGTGAATGCAGGGGGGCGGAACCGAATGAACGTTCGATAGAACGTCCAGGGCGTTTGAGCAGGCCTGACGCGTGCACCCGGATCGAAGGGTCAGTAACGGGCTCATGACCGCAGCAATTTACGAAGGAGAACAGCTATGGCAACCGCGGTAGCACAGCAGCAAGTATCGGTCAGCCGGTGGTGGCGCGTGGTGGGTGGGCTCTCGATGAACCTGGCCCTGGGATCCCTCTACGCGTGGAGCGTGTTCGTAGCTCCGCTGGAAAAACAATTCGGTTGGAAGCGTGCGCAGACCTCTAACGTGTTCACCATCGCGGTAGTGGTGTTTGCGATCACCTTTGTGGTGGCGGGCCGCTTACAAGACAAGATCGGGCCGATGAAGATTGCGCTTGCCGGCGGAATCCTGGTCAGCCTGGGCTTTTTCCTGTGCGCTTATACCCAGTCACTCAATTACCTGTATATCTGTTTCGGAGTGATCGGCGGATTGGGCAACGGCTTCGGCTACGCCTGCCCGATACCGGTGATGGCGAAGTGGTTTCCCGACAAACGTGGCCTGGCGGTTGGTCTTGCCGTGGCGGGCTACGGCGGCGGTTCGGCGATCTTCGGCCCTCTGGCCAACCTGAAGCTGATCCCGGCCTACGGGGTGGCGACCACGTTTCAAATCCTGGGCGTAATTTTCCTGGTGATGACGGTGTTCGGGGCGATGCTGATGAAGAACCCGCCAGCGGGTTATCGTCCACCGGGCTGGACACCCGCGCCGGCGACCGCGAAAGCGGCTGCCACGTCCTATGAGTTCACGCCTGCCGAAGTGCTGAGAACCCCCGCTTTCTATTTCATGTGGGTCGCGTACGCACTGGGCTGTTCCGCCGGACTGATGGTGATCAGCCAACTGGTTCCGTTCGCCAAGAGCGCCGGGATCTCAAGCGCGGCACTGGCCACGATGGGACTGGTGGTGGGAGCAGCGGGCAACGCCAGCGGGCGCATTCTGTCGGGCTGGATGTCGGACGGGATCGGGCGATTGAATGTACTGCGGCTGATGATCGGGCTGTCGGTGATCGCCATGCCGGTCCTGTACCTGGTCGGTGGCAACGTCAGCTTGCTGTACCTTGTGGTGTTCGCCGTGTACTGGTGCTACGGGACGCAGCTCTCGGTAAACGGTTCGGCCACTTCCGATTTCTGGGGCACGAAGAACGCAGGGATCAACTACGGGATGCTGTTCACCGCCTGGGGCGTGGCCGGAATTATCGGACCGCGCATCGGTGGCGTGCTCTTCGATAAGTACAAGAACTACCAGGCCGCGTTTTACACGGCCGCCGTACTGGCGGCGGTGGCCTTGGTGTGCGAACTGCTGGCCAAGCGTCCTGCGGCGCCCGAAACAGAGGAATTCAGGGCCGCGGCAGCGCCCGCTCGAGGCTGATCGGGTCAGGGTCAGGGTCAAGGTCATGAACCAAGAGGGCTAGCGCAGTCGGACGCGCTAGCCCATTCCAGGAGCGTATCGCGTGTCACGACCAATACGAAAATCGGTCCTCCAGGTCGCACTCGTATTGGCGTGCCTTTCGGCTGCTCCGCCGTCATGGTCGCAATACACGGCGGGGCGGATCGAGGGAACCGTGAAGGACAGCACGGGTGCGGTGTTGAATGGCGCCCGAGTGACGCTGGCCAGCCGTGGCACGAACGCAAATCGCACATTTATTACAGGCCGCGACGGGTATTACGCCTTTTTCGCCCTGCCGCCGGGAAGCTACGTGCTGCGGGCTGAGGCGCCAACGTTCACCGGACCGAGCGTCGACTTGGTTGTTTCGACAAACCAGACATTGAGGCAAGACCTGGTGCTGCGGGTCGGGCAGACGGCGACACGAGTGGAAGTGACATCAACACCGGAGCTGATGAACTCTTCGGACGGGCAGCGCAGCGTGACCCGGACAGCGCTGGAGTTGTCGAGCCTGCCGAGCCTGGGGCGCAACATGATCTCGACGGTGCAGTTGGGGCCGGGCATCGCGCCGACCAACAACCCGCGCGGGGGATCGACCTTTGGAGGTGGGGGATCTTTCATTATCGTGCTGGGCGTGCAGTCGGGACTGGTCGCCGCCAACGGCGGGCGGGCACGCGCCACCTCGGTACAACTGGACTACACCGATGCCAACGACTGGGAAGCTGGCGGGTTCGCACCCGGCATGCAGGCGATCACGCCCGACATGCTGCAGGAGATCAGAATCCTGACGAGCAACTTCTCCGCCGAATACGGGGTGAAGTCGAACGCGCAAGTCATCATGGTGACGAAGAGCGGCAGCAATTTCCTGCACGGCAGCGCGTACGACTTCCTGCAAAACGACGCATTCAATGCGCGCGACTACTTCGACCAGACCGGCCGCCCTTCCCCGCTCAAACAGAACACGTACGGCGTGACCGCTGGAGGCCCGCTGATCAAAGACCGGACGTTCTTGTTCGCGGGATACGAAGGACGGAAAACGCGTGGGGGAAGTTTTACGACGCTGGCCAGCGTGCCGAGCGCGGCGGCGCGAGCGCGGGCGACCAATCCGTCGATTCTCGGATTGATGAACCAGTTCCTGCCGGCGGCTACCGGTTCCACCAGCAATCCGGACGTCGGTACGGTGGCGGTGCAGGTGCCGTCGCCGGTGGACAACTACCAGTTCATCACCAAAGTGGACCACCAAATTAGCGACGCACACCGGCTGTCAGCGCGATATCTGCAAGGGATCGCGACATTCGTGGCGCGCTTCCCATCGCAGAACACGCTGCGGGGCTTCGACGTTGACAATCACTTTGAGCTGCGCAACGTCAGCCTCACCGAAACTTATGCCGCCACGCCGAAGATGGTGAATGAGCTGCGCCTGGCGTACGGGCGGGCGGTGGCGCAGGGCAATCCGCAAAACGGTTTGGACACGCCGCGATTCCTGATCAGCGGACTGGTCAACTTCGGCGCGCTACAATCGGCGCCATCCAGCCGGGTGTTCAACGTTTTCCAAATCAATGAAGTCCTGAGCGATCTGCACGGCGGGCACATCTTGCGGGCGGGCGCGGACCTGCGAAAGATCCAGGACAATTCGATGAACGCGACGAACAGCCGAGGCGTGTTCAGCTTCGCGTCGCTGAACCAATTCCTGGCGGGGCAGCCGAGCACGTGGACGCAATTGTTCGGCAACACGGCGCGCGGATTCCGCACTGGGCTGTACGGCTTTTTCGTGCAGGACGATTGGAAGGCGAAGCCAACACTGACCATCAACGCGGGGCTGCGGTGGGAAATCCAGGGCGCGCTCAGCGATGCCGGCGGCAGCACCTCCATCCTCGACCCGCGGCAGACGGGAACAATCGGCGCGGCCGGGCCGGGGGCGCTGGGAAGCTTCCGCACCGGCGGTGACGCGATTCATGGCAATACGTTCAACATCGCGCCGCGCGTGGGTTTTGCGTGGAACCCGGGCGGCGGAAAGCTGGCGGTGCGGGGCGGATACGGAATTTATTGGGACTCATTCACCTTCACGCCCCTGGCGGCATCGCGCTGGGTGCCGCCGTTCAATTATTCGCCCAGCCTGTCGTGCGTGGCGGCAAACTTGCCGACGTGCCAGATCGCGAACGCGAACAGTTTCCAGAACCTGCTGAACGGCACGGCGCTGATCCAAACCCAGACGCAAGCGCAGGTCGGCGGCTTCGGAACGCTGACAAATTTCAGAAGCGTGACGACGAGCGATCCGGACCTGGCCAATCCTTACGTGCAGCAATTCAGTCTGGGGATGGAGCGGCAAATGCCGGGCCATTCCATCGCAACCATCGCGTATGTGGGCACGAAGGGATCGCAGCTGACGCGGCTGATGGCAATCAATCCGCTGGTGACAAATCTGCCCGTGCCGGCGACCAGCACGGCCGACGAGTTGACACGGCTGAGCCAGTTCCAGGCGGCGGCCGCGCACGAGAATGGCCCACTTAACTGGCGTCTCGACCCGCGGTTTGACCAGGTGAATCTGCACCAGGCGGGCGGCAGCTCCATTTATCACTCGCTGCAAGCGGAGTGGAAAAAGACCTTCTCGCGGGGGCTGCAGTTCCAGGCTTCGTACACGTGGTCGAAGTCGATCGACGATGCCTCCGATTTCAGCCCGACCATCCAGGCGAACGATAACAGCTTTGCGCAATCGGCAACCAATCCACGGGCAGAGCGGGCGGTGTCGAACTTCGATATTGCCCATCGCGTGCTGGTCACCGGAATCTGGCAGATTCCCTTCTTCCGCAATCTGCATGGGGCGCCACGAGCGGCGTTGAACGGGTGGAGCTTCGAGTCGGTGAACATGTGGCAAACCGGCCTTCCGGCGACGTTGCTCTCGGGAACGCGCCTGGGGATTGCCGACGTGAATATGGACGGCAACCTGATTCCCACCGGCGCCGACAACACGCGCGCCAACTGCGCATCCGACGCCGTCTTTCAGCTCGGCAATCGCGACGCGACGCATGGATTTTCGCAGCCGTTGCTGGGCAACGACGGCAGCTGCGGACGCAACAGCGTGCGCATGAATCGCCTGGTGAATTTTGACTGGTCGTTGTTCAAAGAAACTGCGCTGACCGAAGGCGGATTCTGGGGGTCGGCGCCACTCACGTTGCAACTGAGGGCGGAAGCCTACAACGTGTTCAACACGCCGTTCTTGACCGCGCAGAGCGATAACTGGCGAACGGTGTCCAGCCCGAGTTTTGGTTTGTACAACGCCGCAGGCAGCACGCGACGCTTGCAGTTTGCAGTGCGATTGACGTGGTGAAAGTGTAGGTGTAGCGGCGGAATTCATTCCGCCGACCCGACGGAATGAATTCCGCCGCTACACAAAATCGGGCCAACCGGCAAAAGAAACGCAGTCCTAAGCAGTTGATGTTTGGAAAAGGGACCCCAGAGCAATCGAAGGCAGAGCGCGTCGGAGCAACGAGATGCGAAGACGCCCAGGAGAAACGGGAATGAGTAACGACGACAAAGTTCTAACCTGGCCAGCCGTGCCGATCCCCACGCCGGAAGAGGTTTACGCCGGCTTGAGCGATCAGGCGAAAGATTATCCACTTTTTCTTGAATCCATGTGTCGCCAATCCCACAACTTCGAGAAGCCGGAAGCACTGTCACGCATCCGGGTGTTCGACACATCCACGCGGATGATGATCGGGCACTGGTGCTCCTCGATGTTGTCGGAGTTGGGGGCGGAGGTGATCCAGATCGAGCCTCCCGGCGGCGACCCGTTGCGCAAGCTGACTCCCTTCGGACGCAAGGATTACATGTTCGAGGACAAGGAAACCGGCGAGCCGGTGGGAGCGCATTTCCTGCACGAGATGCGCAACAAGTATTCGGTCACCCTGAACCTTGAAACACCGGAAGGACGCGAGGTGTTCAAAAAACTGGCGGCGCACGCCGATGTCATCATCGAGAACGATCCGCCGGGACACCGCGACGAATTGGGGATTGGCTACCGGCAGCTGAAGGAAATCAACCCGCGGCTGATCTACTGCTGGGTGGGGCAACTGGGGCAGTGGGGTCCGCACAAGGACAAACCCGGGATGCTGGATCCAGTGGCGCAAGCGGCGTGCGGGTTTGTGCACGGCACGGGCGATCCCAAGGAGTTCGGCGGCACTCCGATGCGTTCGGCGCTGTGGATGGCCGATCACGTGGGCGGGACCAGCGCAGCCATGGGCATCCTGACGGCGCTGTACTACCGCGAAATGGTTTCCGGCAAGGGGCAGTTCATCGAAGCCACGTCGGCGGAAGCGATCATCCGCATTCTCGATTATTCCTGGGCTTGGTACGGGATGGACGGCAGCATCCGGCCACGCTTCGGCAATTGGGACCTGGCCATCAACATTTACGCCGTCAATCCCTGCAAGGACGGCTACATGATGGTGGGGGGCGGACATGACCGCCTGTGGTACCGCATCTGGCGGGTGGTAGGAGACGAGCACCCGACGGTGGAAGAGGACATCCTGGCCGATCCGCACCTGCGCGAAGTAGCGGACCGGCTGGCCATGAACCAGCAGATCAAGACCTACACCATGCTGGGCGAGTGGCTGAAGGACAACTCCCGCACCGAGGCGGAAAAGAAACTCTCCAAGCAGCAGGTGGCATCCGGCGGCGTGCTCTACGTCAACGAGGTTGCGGAATACCCACACTTCAAGTACCGCGGCCACGTAGCGGAGACCGAGTCGCCACACTACGGCAAGATCCTGTACGGGACCACGCCGTTCCAGCAGGCCAAGACACCGGGACGCCTGAAGTGGATGGGCCGGCCAACCGGCTATGACAATCAGGACACCTACCGGCGGCTGCTTGGCTTCACGTCAGACGATTTCACGCGGCTCAAACAGGCGAACGTCCTTTGAGGCGGAGGAAAAACATGGCAACCGATACCGCAGTTTCCAACACCCCGCAGGTCAGTTTCGAGGAGTTTTGCCGCAAGACCTTCGACCCCAAGGGGGAGTTCGCCAAGCCCGAAGCACTGAAGGGCATCCGCGTGCTTTCCTGTACGCAATACATTCTGGGTCCGTCTTGCGCCTCGTACCTGGCAGAATTGGGAGCCGAGGTCATTAAGATCGAGGCTCCGCGGCGCGGCGAGGCGATGCGACACACCACGCCGTTCAACGAACCATTTCTCTACCCGCTCTCGAAGTATGTCCCCGAGCGCGGCACCGGCCTGGGATTCCTGGGGGCGAACCCGAACGAGTATTTCTGCTCGATCGACTTTCACCGTCCGGAAGGCCAGAACCTGGTGAAAAAACTCGCGGCGAAGTCGGACGTGTTCGTGGAGAACTATCGACCGGGCACCTTCGAGCGCTGGGGCATCGGCTACCGCCAGTTGAAAGACATCAATCCACGGCTGATTTACCAGTGGCTGGGCGGCTTTGGCGGCTGGGGACCGGGACGCGTGCGGGCATCGTACGACATCCTGGGCCAGGCGCAGGGCGGCAACTTCGGCATGACCGGCAAGCCGGAGTTCATGGGAGGTTCGCCTTCCAAGCACACCATCTGGCTGGCTGACTACTGGGGCGGAATGATGGGCGCGGTGCAGATCCTGGCAGCGCTCTACTACCGGGACAAAGTTTCCGGCGAAGGCACGTTCATGGAGTACTCGCAGGTGCACGGGGTCACCCGCCAGCTGGAGTACGCACTGCCCTTGTACGGGAAAAAAGGAATCACCCGGGAGCGCTGGGGGACGTGGGATACGCAGCTGTGCGTGCACGGCATCATCAAGTGCGGCAAGTCTTCGTACCCGAACTCGGACAACCCGCAGGAGAACGAGGAAGGCTACATCCTGGTGAGCGCCAGCAGCGACGAGGATTTCGCGCGCCTGTGCAAGACGATAGGCGACGGGAACCTTGCCGCCAAGTACGCCAAGGCTGACCAGCGCCTGAAGCCGGAAGCGCAGATGGAGATTTATCCCTTCCTGGAGAAGTGGGCGGCAGACAAGACCAAGGAAGACGTTGCCGGCATTCTCGACAAGGCCAAAATTCTCAACCAACCGGTGTGGAACGCCAAAGAGGTAGCCACCAACCCGCACTGGCAAGAGCGCGGCGCGGTGCGCTGGCTGGACGATCCCTATTACGGCGACCTGCTGCACCAGGGGCCGGCGTACAAGATGTCGGACACCCCGCCTCGCATGAAGTGGGCGCTGAAACCGGTGGGCGCGGATAACGAATTTGTCCTGGGCAAACTAGCGGGCTTGAGTCCGGAAGACATCAAGCGGCTGGAAGACCAGGAATGCATTTGAGGAGGCACCATGCTGCTAATTTGCCCAAGCTGTAAGACAAAGAATTTTCTGGATCCCTACCCCTTCTGGAATTTCAAGGGGGCAACGCAGTGCGCCGGGTGCAAGAAGATCTGGCGGCTGGAAACCTCCAACGGCGCCTGCATCAGCGGGCCGACGGAAGGGTCGGGCAAAGCCGACCTGCTGCCGGGTTTCGCGGAAACGCAAGCGTATGAGCCGATCTCCGGCGCGGGCCTGACTCGCCCGTCGCCGCGGGCGCAGAAGGAAACCATCTGCAAACCGAAACCGATCAAGCGGAACGTTCGCGGCAAGGCGATCGCGGGCTATCCACTGACCAAAACTGACATCGTCGGCAGCCGCGCCAAGTTCATGGTTGCCGGGGCGAGCTAAGGAACGGAGGGTATATGCACTACAACGCTGATTCACTCTGTGTCCACTGCACGAATTTGCGCCCGGCACTGGATACTAATATTCAGAAGGCGTACCTCGGCAAGTGCCTGAAGCGGGAGTGGCCATTCACGCTGGCGATCACGCTGCAGGGCTGGTCGGAGTGCGAGTTCTTCGCGGAGAGCGGGAAGGCCTATGTTCCACCGAACCCGGCACAGGTGTCGGCGGCTGCGACCTCCACCAGCGCGAAGAAGGCGAAGCGGGTCGAGTTCTACTACTCCAGCAAACAGAAGTCTGGCGAGCTGTTCCCTTGCGACAACAACAAGGCGCTGGAACTGGTCAAGGTCCTGAAGTCGGGAGGCATTGACGTTACGGCCATTGACGTGAGCGGTGTGAAAGATCGTTTCCCGATTTATCACAAGTCAGTCAGCGGCCCGGATGCCACTGTCCGGCCCGTGTTCGGGGCCAAGGGAGCGCTGGTGGACGACTTCGGAACCAACGTACCGGCATTGCTGGTATTCGAGGGCGACCGCTATCCAACCATGGTGTTCCCA
>DASSIZ010000091.1 GCA_035691485.1 Terriglobales bacterium | reverse complement strand
GCGCGCTTCACCGGCGCCAGCGGTCCCACCAATCGTACGTACTCCTGCATGGTCACGAAGCGGTAACCGCGCGATTTCAGTTCCGGGATCAGCGTCTCGAGCGCGATCACCGTGGTGGATAACTCGTGAAAAGCGAGAATGTGCGTGGAGACGCCCTTCTTCTCGCGCTGTTCGATTTGCTGCAGCACGAATGCGTTCAGCGACGGCCTGGGACAGTTCACCGGGTGCATGCCGGCGCAGAGATAGTCGGCGCTGTTTACGTCGCGCATGGGAAGCGGGTTCTCGGAGGAGATGCTGAGCACGCGATATCCGCGACCTTCCAGTTGGCGGTTGAGAGCGTCCCAGGTGATCCAGTCGGGGGGACGCACGAATTCCGCGCGGTGTCCGGTGACTCCCTTGATCAGGTCCGAGGCGCGGTCCACGTCACCCACGATGCCATCCGGGCCGTGCTGCTTGGCGAACAGCTTGAATTGAACGTGGCTAAAGGTGTGGTCCTCGATCTCGTGGCCGCGACTGAATAAGTCTTTCGCGGCATCGAGGCAGGTTTTGTCCGTCCTGAATTCGTGCGGGTTGCCGTAGGTGTTGGGCAACAGTCGCCAGCCCATGACGAAGAACGTGGCCTTTACCTTTTCGTGATCGAGCAGGGCGAGCAGCCCCGGCGTGGGTGCGTGCCCGGGCTGGGTATAGCCGTACAGTATGTAAGGACGGGGGCCATCGTCGAAGGTGAGCGCGATCAATTTCTGGTCGGCTGCCAAGGCGGCGGTCGCGAAAGAAACCAACAGGACTGCGGCAAAGCACCGCTTCATCGGACCCTCTTTTTTCAGGAACTCTGGATCCGATGTTACTGCGGATGGCGTTTACGTCGTGATGTTTTGCGGCTGACGCCCGTTACCTAGGTTGTACTCCGATCGATGTGCAGCAAGCCTGCCATCTTCGGCTGAACTGCAAACCGGCGCTATTTCGAGTATTGATCGCGCAATTCGATTTGCCGGTCCCAAATCGGCACTTCCCGGCCGTTGATAAAAACATGCTTTACGTCGGTTTTCACATCCAGTGGGTCGCCATTGGCAACCACCACGTTCGCAATCTTGCCGGCGTCGAGCGAACCCAGCTTGTCGGCCATGCCCCAGATTTCGGCGGCATTGATGGTGAGCGCTTTCAGAGCTTCGTCGTAAGGCAGGCCGTACGCCACGGCATATCCAGCGGCATACGGCAGATTGCGTACCTGGTGCGAGTCGTAGGAGGCGAAGGCGATCTTGATGCCGCGTTTCACCAGTTCGGCGGGCAGAGCGTACACCGCGTCATAGCGCTCGTTGTCCTTCGGGAAATCGTAGATGGGGCCAACGATCACCGGTACCTTCAGGCGCGCAATGTAGTCGAGCACCGACCGCGAATGGGTGACGTGGTTCAGCACGAACTTCAGGTGGAACTCGTTGGCGAGCGCGACCGCAGTCTGCAGATCGCTGGGCTCGCTGGCGGCAAGCACGATCGGCTTCTTGCCTTCCAGGTACGGAATCAGCGCTTCCAGTTTCAGGTCGCGCTTGACCGGCTGCACCCCCTTTTCGCCCTTGCGCTTTTCGTAGTCGGCAAGCTTCTGCTGATAATCCAGTGCGTCGGCGAAGGATTGGCGCAGTTGTGCGGCCATGCCCATGCGCGTCGTCGGATAGGTGCCGCGGCCGGTCTGCCAATCCATCTTGCGGCGTTGGCCGCCGCTGAAATTCAACGGCATAGCGATGTCGCGGACCATCAGCATTTCTTCAGCCGACGGCCCGGCTAACTGGATGAACGAGTCCTGGCCGGGGAGGGTGTCCTGCGACGCCGGCGCGACGATCGCGTTGGTGATGCCGTTGACGCGGCTGACAGGAATCAATTCCGACTCGGCGTGGAACGCGTCGGCGACGTGCATGTGGGGCATGATCTCGTCGCTGGTTTCGACCAGGTCGTTGGTCGATTGAACGGCGGAGATCTCGGTGAGCCCGAGGCGGGTTTCTGAATCGATCAGACCGGGATAGACGGTCATGCCGGCGGCGTCGATCAGGCGCGCGTTCGCGGGAATGCGGGTGGATGCCGCGGGCCCGACGGCCACGATCTTGCCGTTCTCGATGACCACGACCCCGTTTTCGATGACGCCATGGGTGATGGTCAGCAGCTTGCCGCCCTTGATCGCTACCACAGCGGCTTCGGTGCGGGTTTCTTTGGCGCGCGAGGGCTGCTGCGCGAACGCCGCCGAAACACAGAGCAGCCCCACCACCAGAGGCGCGACGCAGCGCGGGGAATTGTTCACTGGCGCACCTCCGACGCTTCGGGCGCGTCACCGGACCGGGGTGGCGCGGGCAGGCTTTCCGGCGCCCCGGCAAATTGCGTCAAGCCATAGCCGGGAAGCATGCGGTCGAAGAATAGTTCGCCATCGATGAAGACTTTTTCCGGCACACCGTAGCTGGAGAGCGGGTAGCCGTTCCAGATCACGAGATCGGCATCCTTGCCGATATCAATGGAACCGACGCGGTCGTCTACGCCAATAATCCATGCCGCATTCAGGGTCACCATCTTGATCGCTTCATCTTCAGTCGCGCCGCCGTAGCGCATGGTCTTGGCGGCTTCCACATTCAAGCGGCGGATCTGATCGTCGGAGTCGCTCTTGATGGCAACCCGCACGCCGTGACGCATCAGCAGCACGGCATTCCACGGGGTGGCGTCCCAGGCTTCCTCTTTGAAACCCCACCAATCGGCCCAGGTCGCGACGCCGACATTGTTAGCCGCGATCTTGTCGGCGACTTTGTAAGCCTCCAACGCGTGATGAAACGCGCGCAGCTTGTAGCCGAATTCCTTCGCCATTGCCATCTCGGTCAGGAACTCATCGGCGCGATAACAGTGGATCTGGACGTAGAGCTTGCCGCGCAGCACGTCGGCGAGGGCTTCCAGCTTGAGGTCCCGCTTGGGCTGCTTGGCGTCCTTTTCGCCTTTTTGGAGCTTGGCATTGTAATCGTCCCATTGCCTCATGTAGTCCTGCGCGTCGATCAGCGCCTGCCGTTGCACCGCGAAGTTGCCCATGCGCGTGGAGGGGGTCTGCTGGCGCGCGCCGAATACGCGCTTGGGATTTTCACCGCTGGCGAACTTAATGGAACGCGGCGCATTGGGAAAGAGCAGTTGGTCGCGGCCGAGGCCGTACTTGGTCTTCATGATGACGGCCTGGCCGCCGATCATGTCGGCCGAGCCATGCAGCAGCATGGCGGAGGTGACGCCGCCGGCCAGCGCGCGATAGATCTGCTTGCTGGTGTACTCGAATGCGTCCACCATCATCATCTGCGGAACGATGGGGCTGGTAGCCTCGTTGATGTCGTCATCAAGCGCGATGTGAGAGTGGGCATCGATCAGTCCGGGGGTCACGTATTTACCCCCGGCATCGACCACGGTCGCGCCGGCGGGAACGGCGACGCTCGCCCCGAAGGCCGCGATTTTGCCTTCGTGGATGACAACACTGCCGTTAGGAATGCGGCCGTGGGTCGCAGTCAGCAGCACGGCATTCCTGATCACCAGGTCGCGGGATGGCGGCGGTGCTTGCGCCATCGCTGCGGAAACGAAGAGCAGGATTACGATCCAGGTTTTCGGCGCGCCGTCGGACATGGTCACACTCCGGTGTGATGTGAGCAGCCGCCGATTCTAGGCTGGCGCGAGAACAGCGTCAATTTGCCGATAAGACATCGCAGGGACGAATCTCGCCGAGGCGCTGCAATTTGGTACCTTGATGGCATGCGAGCGGTTGTGCAGCGCGTGACGCGCGCGCGCGTGAAAGTCTCCGGCGAAACGGTCGGCGAGATCGGACTTGGCTTGTTGGTGCTGCTGGGCGTCGCGCGAGACGACACGGAAACCGATGCCGACTACCTTGCCGACAAGATCGTCGGGTTGCGAATTTTTGAGGATGCGGATGGCAAGATGAACCGCGCAGTTGAGGAAGCTGGGGGCGCGGTGCTCACCGTTTCGCAGTTCACCTTGTTGGGCGACGTGCGCCGCGGGAAACGCCCGTCATTCGATGCTGCCGCGCGCCCGGAGCAGGCGGTGCGCCTCTACGAATACCTGGTGGGCGCCATTCGCGCCGCCGGCCTGCGCGTGGAGACCGGAAAATTCCAGGAGATGATGGAGGTCGAACTGGTCAACGACGGCCCGGTAACGATTCTGCTGGATTCGAAAAAGAACTTCTGAGACCAAGGCGGCGGACTGCCAACTTCATTTCGTCGCGTTATTCAAGACCGCGTCTGCCATTGCCGCCGCATCCACCGTTTCCTTGACATCGTGCACCCGCACGACGTGCGCGCCTTTCATAATGCAGAGCACGGCCGCGGCCAGGCTTCCTGCCATGCGCTCGTGAGCGGGTGCAGCGCCTCCGCCGCGCGAGGTTGCCCGGCCGACGAAGGACTTGCGCGAGGGTCCGGCCAGCAGCGGGAACCCGAGCGCGTGGAATTCCTCAAAGCGGGCGAGCAGCGGATAGTTCTCGTCCAAGCGCTTGCCGAAGCCGAAACCGGGATCGAGCACGAGCCGGGCACGCTCGATGCCGGAGCGCAGCGCGGCATTGGCCCTGCCGCCCAGTTCGCGGGATACCATCGCGACCATGTCCTCGACGGGCGGGAGTGTCTTCCATTCGTCCGGGCGCCCGCGGGTGTGCATGAGCACAGCACCACAGCGCAGTTCGGCGATGGCGGCGGGCATGGCCGCGTCCCAATGGAAGCCGCTTACGTCGTTGACGATTTCTGCTCCAGCCTGCACCGCCGCGCGCGCGACACCGGACTTGTAGGTATCGATGGAAATGATGGCGTCGGCCCTGCGTCTCTTTATTTCGCGTATCACCGGCAGCACCCGGCGCAGCTCTTCCTCTTCGGAAACAAACTCGGCCTTGGAGCCCGCCGTGGCTGCGTTCGGGCGCGTCGATTCTCCGCCAACGTCCAGGATGTCAGCGCCCTCCTCCAGCAGGCGAAGAGAGTGCTCCACCGCGGCGAATGTGTCGAAGTAACGCCCGCCGTCGGAAAACGAATCGGGGGTGACATTCAGTACGCCCATGACCAGCGTACGCCCGCCCAGCGCCAGCTGCCGCGAGCCCAGGTCCCAGGTAAAGCGTGGTCGGTTCATGCGCGCTGATTAAACAGGCTTGAGGCGCAAGGCGCAAGGCGCAGCAGCAAGGCATTGCTTTTTCGGCACTGCGGGAAGACTGGTTTGCTTTCTTGATCTGCCGCACCTCCCAAGTTTTTTGGTTTTGCGCCGCAAGTCTGAGACGGAAATTCTTCCATCTTGAGCTGGTCCGCAAAAGTGCTACACTCGACTTGCTACTTCCATGGTGCGTACCCGCAACATCGTTGCCCGCTTTTGCATTCTGTTTCTGCTGGTGCAAGCCGCATTTGCCGCTCCCAAGAAAGAGAAGAAGCCTCCCCACGAATCCAAGACGCTTGCCAGCCGCATCGATAAGATCCTTTCGCAGCCGGATGTGGCTCGCGCTTTTTGGGGCATTGAGGCCGTGGACGTCGCCAGCGGTGAGACCTTGTACACGCTGAACGCCGACAAGCTTTTCACGCCGGCCTCGAACACGAAGCTGTTCACCACCTCAACGGTGCTGGCGCTGATCGGTCCGGATTACAAGTACCGCACCACCGTCGAGACCACGGGCACGCTGGACAAGTACGGTCGGCTGAGCGGCGACGTCGTGCTGGTCGGCCGTGGCGACCCGAACCTGACCGGAGGTGCGCTGGCGTACAACCCGCGGTCGGAGCGGACCGCGCCCCGGGCACGCGCGCTCGAGCAGTTGGCCGATCAACTGGTGCAGCGAGGCGTGAAGTTTGTTGACGGGGACGTGGTCGGAGATGATTCTTACTTTGCCTTTGAGCGCTACGGAGACGGTTGGTCGCAGGAAGACATGCGATATGAGTGGGGGGCGCCGGTTTCAGCGCTCACCATCAACGACAATCTGATCATGGTCACCGTGATGCCGGCCGATCACTCTGGCGACAAGGCGTTCATCAACATCACGCCCTTCCCCGATTATTACCGCTTGGAAAACCGGATCATGACGACTCCGGTGGGGACCGGGCCGCGCAGCATTAACATCGGCCGCGAGCCGGGCTCCAATACGCTCACCCTCTGGGGCAACATGCCGCTGGACGACCCCGGGTTCCGCGAGTCGCTCGCCATTGAGGACCCAGCCGAGTTTACGGCGCAACTCTTTCGCACCATGCTGGAACAGCGCGGCATTGTGGTGTATGGCCGCACTCGCGCCAAACACCTGGAACTGGCAAGCCTTTCGACGTTCAGTGTGACCGCGACCGCGTCGGCGGGCGGCGGCGACATTCCGCGCACCATGCGGCCGATGATTCCGGGACTGGTTCTGGGTGAGTACCAATCCCAGCCCCTACTCTCGGACCTGAGGTTGATCAACAAAATCAGCCAAAACCTGCACGCCGAACTCATGCTGCGGCTGTTGGGGCGGGAGAAAGGCACCGCCGGCACCATCGAAGCGGGTTCGGAAGTCGTGCGCGGCTTCCTGTCGCAGGCCGACATCCGCTCTGACGAGTATGCCTTCTACGATGGTTCGGGGCTGTCGCGGCAGAACCTGGTCACGCCGCACGCGATCGTCAAGCTGCTGGTTTATGACGGCAAGCAGAGTTGGGGACCGCAGTTTGCCGATACGCTCCCGGTAGCGGGCGTGGATGGCTCTCTGACCGAGCGCTTCCGCGGCACGCCGGCGCAGGGAAGAATTCACGGCAAGACGGGGTCGCTGAAGAACGTGAATGCCCTCTCCGGTTACGCGACCACATTGGGAGGACAGCTGATTGCGTTCTCGATTATGGTGAACAATCACAACATCAGCAGCCGCGCGGCGCTGCAGACGATCGACCAGATCGCCAATGAGCTCGTCTCGGAAATCAAGAAAAAATAAAAGTCAGGTGTAGGCGCGGAAAGTCTTGTTGCGTGGAACGCCGGTGCCAGCGGTGTATTCCAGGTGCGCTTGACCGACCGTGAGGGTCACCCGAGTTGAGATCATCCGCTCGCCCTCCAGGCATCGCGTGCAGAGGCATTGGAACTCCGCGATGGTTCCGTCCCGGTGCTCGGCCCGGACCGGAAGCACGTGTCGCACCGAGGTTTGGCAGACCGCGCAGCGCCCGCCTCCGTGCAACTGGTACTGCAATTCCGCATAGGAAAGCAGAAGCCGGTGCTGGCGCTGGGTGAGGTCCTCATCCGAAGTGTCGGCCAGCGCTTGCAGGTATTCCTGCAGGACGTTGTGCGGCATCTGTCTTTTGTGCGACGTTGCCATTCCCGCGCATATTGCACGATGTTGGGCGCTTTGACAATTCCCCTTTGGCCAGCGGCCGTCCGGGTCAGCACAACAGGAATGCGAGCGTGGTGGTATTGGGTGCGACGCGGGAAGGGCACCGCCGCGCTTCCACTGCCAGGCTGAGTTCCGCATCGTCCTTGGTTTTGCGAAAAGGCGACGGCTCCAGGATGAACACCTGTTTCTCGCGGCGCGCCCGGATTCTGCCGGGCGCAAACGGTTGCGGAAATTCCACCGCGTCGGATGCGCCGCAACACAGGTAGAGCGACAAAAGATCGCAGAATTGCAACACGAGCAGAATATTCTCCAGTTCGCCGGTGGAACGTCCGGTCAACGGCTGGAGATGGCAGCGGCGCTTGCCTTCATAGTGCAGGAACGCCTGGATGAGGGCGGAATCTTCCGGGGTATCGATTCTCGCGCCAAGCCGCCCTTCTCCGAGCGCGCAAAAGTGTCGCGAAACCGTGTAGCCTCCGGCCGGGCACACGCTTTCGGCGCGGTCAATCGAAGCCGTCCAGGCGTGCAGGAAGTCCGCCGGCTCGATTTCCAAGAAAGACACCGGCTTCCCGCGCCGGTTGACGATCGGGGCGGGGCCGCTCCTGTCCTCGGAATCGAAGATCGCCCAGCCGGAATCGTGGACCTCGATGGCACGTGCCACGAGCGGATCCACGGTCGGAAATCCGGGTGCCGTCATGCGTGACGCCAGCGCTCCTGCCAGGGCGGCATGGTCGGGCTGCGTCACCAGCCAGTATTCGTTTGCAAGTTGCTTCTGGGTGCGTTCGATGACCTGCCATGCGGGTACACATCCGCCGGCAGAGTTTGGAGCTTCGTCGAGCACCGGGTGGAGGACCACTTTATCTCACGCTTCGGCGGGCGCGCATCGGACGGGCTGCCGCTTTCTCCGGTCCTGAACTATGCGGAGGCTTGCGCATGCCGTCCAGCAGTTCTTTCAGCACGACCGCGTTGTTGTATTCCTGGTTTTTCGAGGCAAACACCAAGGTCAGCTTCTTTCGCTTACGAGCCAAGTCATACAGATCACCTAGCGCCTTTGCGGCCGCCGGTTCAGCCAATTCCTCCAGGTATTTTTTGCGGAAGAGCTGCCACATTGCCGGACGCGCATGAAACCAGCGGCGCAGTTGGTCGGAGGGCGCCAAGTCGCGCAGCCATGCATCGAAGCGCGCCGCCTGCTTGCTCACCCCGCGCGGCCACAACCTGTCCACCAGAATCCGCGCGCCGTCGGAGGACGAGGGCTTGTCGTAGGCGCGCTTGAGGCCGATGGGCATGGCTCTGATATTGTAGCTCTCGGACGCCTCCTGTCAGAGTTCAGCTTGAGGAAGTAGGAATTTGCGCACTCGTTTTTTCAGCATTGTCTTGGCTATTGGCGCCGGTTTGCAGCTTGCCTGCACCGCACAGCTCCGCAAAAGCGATGCGGAACTTGGGCTCAATCCGCAGCAGGCAAGCGGACGCCATGTTTACGACCGCTATTGTGCGACGTGTCACGAGGCTTACAGTTCGCGCTCGCTGCGCGGCCCCAGCCTGGAGGGCATATTCAAGAAACAATTCATGCCCAGCGGCGCGCCCGCGAATGACGAACGCGTGCGCGAAGTCATCAGACTCGGCCGCAGCAAGATGCCCGCCTTCGGCCAGGTTTTCAATGAACAGCAGACCGCCGACTTGCTCTCCTACCTGCACACCCTGTAAGCGATTCACCTTGCAAGTTGAAACTGCAGACTTGAAACTGTAGTGCGATGCGTGTCCTCGCCGTGATTCCGGCGCGACTGGCGTCCATGCGGCTGCCGCGCAAGCCCCTGCGCGAAATCGCCGGCCAGCCCATGCTCGCTCGCGTCTACGAAGCGGTGCGGTCGTCGCCGCTGCTGCATGCTGAGGACGTGCTTGTGGCCACCGATGCGGAGGAAATCGCCGCTCTCTGCCGCGCGCGCCATTGGAAATTCCTGCTGACTTCAGCGGAGCATCGCAGCGGCACCGAGCGGGTCCACGAGGTCGCCGGCCGGATCGCCGCCGACGTGTACCTCAACGTGCAGGGCGACGAACCCATGACTCGCCCGGAGCACATCGCGGGATTAATATCCCTGATGGGCGACCCCGCGGTGCAGGTCGGCACCCTTAAGACTGCCGCCGCTGCCGCCGACGTGCACAATCCCAATGCCGTAAAGGTCGTCACCGACGCGGCCGGGCGCGCTCTGTACTTTTCGCGCGCGACGATTCCTTTCGATCGCGATGGCGCCGGCGAAATCCGCTACTTCAAACACCTCGGCTTCTACGCCTACCGCCCGGAGGCGCTGGCTCGTTTCTGCAGCCTGCCGGAGTCGCCGCTGGAGCGGAGCGAGCGCCTGGAACAACTCAGGTTCCTGGCCAATGGAATTCCCATCCATGTCGCGGAGACGCCCTTTGATACGGTTGGAGTGGATACCGAAGAAGACTTGCGTCGCGTCGAACAATTCCTTTTGCAGCGCTAAAACCCAAGTGCCGGCGGCAAGAAAATAAACGGCAGCCCGGCCTGGGTTTTTCCTATAATTAGGGTTGCCGTAGGCCGCAATGCATCTTGGCTTCAAGCACGATTGTCCGTGGTGCTATTCCGACCAGGTGATGAAGTCGCGCTTTCGCGTCTCCGAACTCATTCTGCCCTTGTCTTTCTTCCGGCCGGTGCGATGCCGCGCTTGTTATCGGCGGTGCTACATTCCGGTTTGCCATCGCGCGCTCTACTGGCCGCAAGAAACGGCTCCACCAATGGTCTCGGCGAATAGGGATTTTTAGCCGCGCCAGTCCGCGTGACCGGCTGCCCGCTGGCTCCTGCGCGCCTTGCGGAGGTCCGTCTTACCTTTCCGCTGCCAGTGTTCTTTTCCGGCGGAATGCTTCCGCCGCCCGGATTCGCCGCCAAATTGCGGGATGCGAATGGAACAGCCACTCCACCAGCCGGGAAGGACGCCGCTCCGCCAGGTTCTGCTGCGCCAGTTTTTCCATTGACGAGATGAACGGCGCGACGTCGGGTATGGACTGGAATGCGTAACGGTCCGCCTGGCGCTCGTTGTAACGCGAATACGCGTTCAGGGCGGGCATGAGCAGCAGCGACATGAGCGTGGACACCAGCGCCAGCAGCGGAAGGTTGGCAAAATCGGAAAGCGTGTCGAACATCTGCCGCTGCTCGACGGCATAACGCAGAATCGCGGCGCTCGCCCAAAAACCAAAAAACGTGATTACCACCTGGATAAGAATCCCTTTCACGATGTGGCGGTGGACGTGGTGTCCGAGCTCGTGCGCGAGAATCGATTCAATCTCGTCCGGCGAATAGTTTTCCAGCAGCGTGTCGGCCAGGATGATGCGGCGCGTGCGCCCCAGGCCGGTGAGCGCCGCGTTCGCCTTCTTGCTCTTCTCGGAGAGCTTCCACTCGTACACGCCGCGGACCCGCGTTCCGGCGCGCCGGCTCAATTGCACCAGGCGCTCGCAAAGCTCCTCGTTCTCCAGCGGCTGAAATTTATAGAAGAGCGGAAACAACACGACGGGAGCGATCTGCGCGAAGAAAACCGTCAACCCGATGAATACCGCCCACGCAATCAGCCACCATCGTTGAGGCGCAGCGCGGATGGTCCAGTACACCAGTTCGGCGACGATCCCGCCCAGCACCAGTCCCACAAGCCAGCCCTTCACCTCGTCCCATAGCCAGGATCGCAGCTTCTGGTTCGACAGGTTGTAGCGATGCTCGAGGCGGAAGCCATAAAAATCGAGCGGGAATCCAAGCAGTTTCCCAATCAGCAGCAGCATGGCGAGATAGAGAAAGACGGCCTGGACGTAATGCTGGCGCGCGCCTTGCCAGGCCCAATCGCGCAGCACCTCGCTCCATCGCGCCCCGCGCGGAGTGACCGCGAACAGCAGCACCAGCAGGAAACCCAGTCCGAGGAGAAAGTCGAACACGCTAAGACGCCGCCGGATACGGTTGTAAGCACGCGCTTCCGGCGTGTCGGGACGCTGGTCAGAACTGGTGGCGGCAAAGGTCATGAGCGCAATTCGCTTTTCTTGATGAGGTCGATTTGCTGGCCCCCGAAGCCGGCCGACTAGAGTTTGGACGCAGCCGCCTTCTCTTCCACGAACCCCACCGCGGCGTCCAGAATTTCTGTGACCAGCTCCGGCGACGCCGCTTCACAATAGATGCGCATCAGCGGCTCGGTGCCCGAGGCGCGCATCAGCACCCATGCTTCGGCGCCATTGCCGTTGGCCGGCGCGTCGAGAAAGAACTTCACGCCGTCCAGGTTCTCTTTCCGCAGCACTCGGTAGCTGCCGAGTTGGCGCACGTCGCCGGAATCGGCCCGGCGGATGGCGGCTTGCTTGATGTCCTCGGCGATGTGCAGATCGCGGCGGCCGTAATAGTGGGCGCCGAATTCCTTTTGCAGGTGCGCGACAATCTCGCCCAGCGTCATGCGCGACTCGGCCATGGCATTGGCGAGCAGCAAGGCATTGAGCACGCCGTCGCGCTCCGGCAGATGGCGCGGAATGCCGATGCCGCCCGATTCTTCCCCGCCGATCAATACTTCTTTTCCGCTCAGCACCACGTCGCAGACGTACTTGAAGCCGATGCCGTGCTCGATCAGTTCGCGCCCATGTTTCTTTGCGATGCGGTCCAGCATGCGCGTGGTGTTGAACGCGCGCGTGACCGCCCCCGGCCACTTCTTGTATTCGAGCAGCCACCATAACAGGATCGCGTAACACTTGTGGGCGTCCACGAAACTGCCGTCTTCCGCCACCGCGCCGATGCGGTCGGCGTCGCCGTCGTTGGCGAACCCGGCATGGCAACGCTCTTGCAACACCGTGTCCTGCAGCATGCGCACGTGCGGCTCGATCGGCTCCGGATTGATGCCGGGAAACAGCGGGTTGACCTCGCTGCGGATCTCCACCACGTTGACGCCACGTTGGCGCAGGATATTGCCCAGCACATGCCGCCCCGCCCCATACATGTAGTCGATTGCCACCTTGAAGCCGGCGCGGCCGATCAATTCCAGGTCGGCAAACTTGGTGATCGCCGCAACGTAGGGCGGCTTGAAGTCCATCTCTTCGATCTTCGCGCGCGTGCCTTTCGGCATGGCGCCGGCGGCCAGCTCCGCCTCGATCTGCTGGATGATCGCAGGCCGCGCCGATCCGCCGAACTTCTCTTTGAACTTGAACCCATTCCAGCTCCACGGATTGTGGCTGGAAGTAATCATCACCCCGCCGGCGGTATCCAGCGCTTTTGCCATGTAGGAAATCGCCGGCGTGGGAATGTAGTCGTTGGAGAATCGCACCGCAATGCCGGCGTCGGCCAGCACCTCGGCCGCCGCGCGGGCGAAGCTGCGGGAGCCGAAGCGGGTGTCGTAACCCACCACCACGCCCTTGCGCGCATCTTCATTCTTGAGAATGTATGAGGCGGTGGCGCCGGCAGCGCGGCGCACGTTTTCGAAGGTATAGTCGTCGGCGATTACGCCGCGCCAGCCGTCGGTGCCGAACTTGATATCTGGCATAGGTTGTCGGTATTTAATTATCAGTCCTCGGTTGCGGAACGAGCACCCCTGCCAGTTGACGCAACGAGAAGATCGGGTGGCGGAAGCGATCCCACAAACCGCCTTTACCGACGGCCGATCACCGGGAACCGATCACTTTATCAAACCAGCTTTGACAGCTTTTTCGTGTCCAGGTACTGCACCACTTTGCCGACGTCCTGCGCGTGCTCGCGCGTGGTCACCAGCAGCGCGTCTTCGGTCTCGACGATGACCAGGTTCCTTACCCCGACCGCGGCGACGAACTTGCTCGGCGCATGAATGTAGTTGCCGTTCGCGTTCAACGTGAAATTCTTCTCTGCCTGGATGACATTGCCGCCGTCGCGGCCGTCCCGCGATTGATGTTCGTACAGCGCCGCCCATGACCCCAGGTCATTCCATCCGAATTCCGCCGGAATGCAGTACAGGTTGGAAGCGTGCTCGCCTTTGGCCGAGCGCGGCTCCAGCACCGCGTAATCGACGCTGATGTTTTCGCACTTCGGGTACAGCGCGCGGAAGGTGCGTTCGAACTTCCTGGTCCCATAGGCGGCCGCGATTTTTTCCAGGTACGGAGCGGTTTCCGACAGGTGCTCGCGCAAGGCGTTGACCAGCGTGGCGGCGCTCCACACGAACATGCCGCTGTTCCAGAAATAATTTCCAGCGCTAACGAATTCCTCGGCGCGCTCGGCGTTGGGCTTCTCGGTGAAGCGGCGCACGCGGCGAATGTCGCCCGGCAATTTCTCGCCCACCTCGATGTAACCGTATCCGGTCTCCGGCCGCGTCGGCCCGATGCCTATCACCACGATGTATCCGTCTTCGACCGCCAGCCGGATCGCCGCCTTGAGGTTCTTCTGGAATCCGGCTTCATTGGTGATGACGTGATCGGAGGGGAACATCCCGATCACCGCCTGCGGGTCCTGGCGTTGCAAGATGAACGCCGCCAGCCCGATCGCGGGAGCGGTGTTGCGACCTATCGGCTCCGCGATGATTTGTCTGCTTGCGACCTCCGCAATCTGCTTGGCGATCCCCCCGCGCAGGTCATTGTTGGTGACGATCCAGAAGCAGGACACCGGAGCGAGCCGCCGCAAACGCTCGACGGTTTGCTGGATCATGGTCCGGTCGCCGTCGAGGGCGAGCATCTGCTTGGCGCGGCGCTTGCGGCTTAGCGGCCAGAAGCGCGTGCCACGTCCGCCGGCGAGAATGACGGGATAGAAATGGGGTTTCGTAGCCACGTAATTAGGTGCCGAGAGAATCGATGAGAGGGATCTCCGTTCGCACCAATTCTTCCTTATGTTCTTTCGAAGGTAACTTCATTGTAAGAAACTCAACTTCCCACTGCGGTACCACTCGGAACCAATCGAGACCGGCGGGAACTACAACAGCCTCGCCGGAAGCAAATGTCACTGGTTCGGAGTTACGCGTCTCTATAATCCCGCACCCCTTCAGGGCAACGCAAACGACGGTCTTGCGGTAAGTCTTATGCCCCGGTTTGAACTCTCCTGCGTTGTACTCCTCCATGCTAGAACCCGCGTCCTTGCCGAGCCTGTGTTTCGCAACAAGGAAACTGGGTGACCAAATCAGCACGACAAGATTTTCGTCTCTTACCCAAGGCTCGACCTTGCCCGCCTTCGTCCTTTCCTTCAATGCCTGCATCCCTTGCTCGACGTGCAAATCGCGCGGACGCCCGTAATCATACAGCCGGTAGGTGGTGTCGGAGTTCTGCTGTGTCTCCAACAACATCACGCCCGGCCCGATCGCGTGCACCGTGCCCGCGTCCACGTAAATCATTTCTCCTTCGCGAACCTCGATCCAGTTCAGCAATTGCTCGGCGCGGACTTCCTCGATGGCGCGAGCAAACTGCTCGCGAGTGGTCCCCAGCTTCAGACCCAACCCGACCTTCGCCCCCGGCTCGGCCTTCAGCACGTACCAGCACTCGGTTTTTCCGCAGGGTAAGCCGGCGCGGAGGGCAGTCTCGTCGTCAGGATGGACCTGCACCGACAGCTTGCCGTGCGGAAAAAGAAATTTGACGAGGAGCGGGAAGCGGTCGGTCTCGCTCGCCGTCTCGCCCACCAGGTCGCGCCCAAACCGGCGGCACAGCTCGCCCAGCGACGCGCCCGCCAGCGGGCCGCTGGCCACCTGGCAGTCATCGCCGGTGAGCCATACTTCTCCGATGGGCGCTTCACCGGGCGGCGGTCCGAACAGTGGCGACAGATCGCGCGAGCCCCAAATGCGCTCGACAAATTGCGGCTTCAACAGCAGCGGATAGAGTTCGGACATGCGTGAATGGCACCGCAGCTACAGGCACGCAGTACTATAACGAATCGGTGGCGCGACTCGAGCCGGAAAGACAATCCGGCCGGCTACTCTGGTTAGAGGCGTATGACCATGGCCCAGTTGCCGAGCTCTCACGGTTGGCAGAGCAGGCTAACTCCTAACTCCCGCTCTTAGCTACCAGCTACTGTTCCAAAGAATTTCCTTAGCCTCTCCAGCCCGCGATCGATCTCGCGCGGCGAAGTGGGGTAGGAGATCCGGATATGCTGCGTCGTGCCAAAGGCCTCGCCGGGCACGGTGACCACCTCCGCCTCGCGCAACAATCGTCCGGCAACATCGCTGGCGGAATTGATTCCCTTGCGGCCAAAAAATGCGGACACGTTCGGATACGCGTAAAATGCTCCCTGCGGAACATTGCACTTGACGCCGGGAATCGCGGTGAGTCCACCCACCATGCGGTCGCGCAGGCGAATGTACTCCTCGACCATCTCCTGGATGCAATCCTGCGGCCCGGTGACCGCCCCCACCGCCGCCTTCTGCACGATCGATGTCGGGTTCGAAGTAGATTGGCTCTGCAATTTTTGCATGGCGCTGACGACTTCCTTGGGCGCCAGCGCGTAACCCAGGCGCCAGCCGGTCATCGCGTACGTCTTCGAGAGCGAGCCGATAACTACGATCCGTTCTTTCGCTCCGGTCACCGCGCCGCCGGAAAAGCGCCTCCCGCTGTAGTCGAGATAGACGTAGCACTCGTCGCAGATGACCCAGATGCCGCGTTCGGCGGCCATGCGCACGATGGCCTTGAAGTCCTCCTGCGGCAGCACCGCGCCGGTCGGATTCGACGGCGAATTGATGATGATTGCTTTTGTCCTGGGCGTGATGGCGCTTTCGATCATCGCCGGCGAGAGGCTGAATCCTTTGCTCTCGTCGGTCTCTACGAACACCGGATTTCCGCCCGCGTAGCGGATGATGTCCTTGAACGACACCCACCCCGGCACCGGCACGATGACTTCGTCGTGGTGCTCGACCAGTACCTGGATGGCGTTGAACAGGGCGTGCTTGCCTCCGGTCGAGGCGATGCACTCTTCGCGCTTGTAGTCCGACCCGAAATCCTGGGCGTGCCGTTTGACGAGCGCATCGCGCAATTCGGCGGTGCCGCCCACTGGCGTGTACTTGGTGAAGTTGGCCTGGATGGCCGCAATCGCCGCGTCCTTGATGTGCTGCGGCGTATTGAAATGCGGTTCTCCGGCGCCGAAGTCCACCAGGTCGGCCCCCGCCAGTCGCATGCGGTCAGCCTCATTCACCACCGCCAGCGTGGCGGAAATCTCAATTCGGTTGATGCGCTCGGTCAAAGACGTTTTCACCTGCGTTCCCACTGACATTACTTCCTTCTTCCTCGCCGCTGGCGTTTGTGGTTGTGAGCGGCATTTCCGTGATGTCCAGCGGCCGCCGGCTCCAGGCTCTGTTTCCGGCCGTTCACTTTTTCGTACAGTTTCTTCTCGACCAGCTCCGGAATCAGCCCGTGCACCGAGCCGCCCAGTTGCACGATCTCTTTTACCAACCGCGAGCTGACGTAGGAATACGCCTCGGCCGGCATCATGAACACGGTTTCCATTTGCGGATCGAGCTTGCGGTTCATGAGCGCCATCTGCAGCTCGTATTCGTAATCGCTGATCGCCCGGATACCGCGCAGCAGCGCTCCCGCGCCCATGCGCGCCGCGTAGTCCACCAGGAGGCCGTCGAAGGTATCCACGCGCACGTTGTCGAACCGCTTGGTTAGCGACTCCAGCATCGCCCTTCGCTCGGCCAGCGAAAACAAGGCCGGCTCCTTTTCCGGGTTGCGAAGGATGGCAACCACCAACTCATCAAAAATGTTGGCACCCCGTTGAATCAGGTCGAGGTGACCGTTGGTCGGCGGATCAAAAGTGCCGGGATAGATGGCAATGACTGGCTTCAATTGGCCTCGGGGTGCGTCTTGTAATTCCGGTGGGCTTGCATGGAAGGCAAATTCTAAGCCCGCCCCTACGCCGGGAGCAAACAAAAGCGGCCCGTGTGGCCGGATGCCTGAAAACGTATCCGACTAAAACGGGCCTGCTTTTCTCGATAACTTCGGACTCCGGACCGGCTTACTTCTTCATCGGCGCCATTGCTCTCGCCGCAATCACCGGCGGGACGGGCGCGGTGCGCCCGTTCTCCGGAGCCGGCACTGGCGTCGGGCCAGCCGTCACGCCGATGTTCAGCGTCTTGCGGACCTCGGCCTCCAGCTTCGCCGCGATGTCGGTGTTCTCCTTCAGGAACTGCTTGGCGTTCTCGCGTCCCTGTCCGATGCGCTCGCCTTTGTAGCTGAACCAGGAGCCCGACTTCTCGACGATGTTGTTGTTGGCCGCCAGGTCAAGCATGTCGCCCTCGCGCGAAATCCCTTCGCCGTACATGATGTCGAACTCGGCCTCGCGGAACGGCGCCGCCACCTTGTTCTTCACCACCTTTACCTTGGTGCGCGAGCCGACCACAACGTCGCCTTCCTTGATCGCGGCAATCCGCCGGATGTCGATGCGTACCGACGAATAAAACTTCAGCGCCCGGCCGCCCGTGGTGGTTTCCGGGTTGCCGAACATCACCCCGATCTTTTCACGGATCTGGTTGATGAAAATCAAGCAGGTGCGCGACTTCGAGACCGTGCCCGTCAGCTTGCGCAGCGCCTGCGACATCAGCCGGGCCTGCAGCCCGACGTGGCTGTCACCCATCTCGCCGTCCAGTTCCGCCTTCGGCACCAGCGCTGCCACCGAGTCCACTACCAGCACGTCAATGGCGCCGGAGCGCACCAGCGCTTCGGTTATCTCCAGCGCCTGCTCGCCATAATCCGGCTGCGATACCAGCAGGTTGTCGACGTCCACGCCCAGCTTTTTCGCGTACTGCGGATCGAGGGCGTGCTCGGCGTCCACGAAGGCCGCCATGCCGCCGGTCTTCTGCGCCTCCGCGATCACCTGCAGCGCGATCGTCGTCTTGCCCGACGATTCCGGCCCGAAAATCTCAACTACGCGCCCGCGAGGGAAGCCGCCCACTCCCAGCGCCGCGTCAAAAGAAATCGCGCCTGTCGGTATCACCGCGATGGGAACAATCGCTTCCTTGGAGCCCAGCCGCATGATCGACCCTTTGCCGAACTGCTTCTCGATCTGCGACATCGCCAAATCCAGTGCCCGTGCCTTCTCGTCTGCCATGAGTACGCTCTCCTACCGCTGAAACTTTGTAATTCAGAAGACCTTGCAGGGTAACGCAGAACCGCAAACGTCATTCGCAAAATCTTGGCTTGGCTGGCTTGCAAATTCCCATTCTAAACTTCGGCGAGTATACGCGCACGGCACCTCGTAGAGCGAACAAAAAGCGAATATCTGACCCGGTGCTGTTGTCATTCTGAGTTCGCGCGCGTGCTGACCGCCGCTAGCCACCTGACCTGAGACCGTCAGCCACTGTTATTCTTCGTTTCGTCCCCGTGCGTTTCCTCCGTAAAGCCGGGCTTGTGCTCGCCTTCATCGCGCTGGTCGTCTTCGGGCTGCGCCGGGCCGGACCCGCGCTGGTGGTGAACCAGCCACAGCGGTCGGACGTCATCATGGTGCTGGCGGGGGACGGCAATGATGTCCGCTACTGGAAAGGTATCGAATTGCTGCGCGCCGGATACGCTCGCCAGGTTCTGGTGAACGCCCGTGCCGACACCATCGCCTTCGGCCGCTCGCCCGCGCAGTTGGAAACGGAATTTATCCAGCGCTCCGCGCCGGATCTCGCTGTTCACGTTTGCCCCACGGTGGGGGATTCCACGCTGCTGGAGTTGCAGTCTGCGCAGCAGTGTTTCGCGCCCGCAGGCGCCCGCAGCGTGCTGATCGTCACCTCCGACTACCACACCCGCCGCGCCCTTTCCATAGCGCAGGCAAGATTGCCAGCCTACACCTGGAGCGCCGCCGCTGCCGACAATGGGCTGCTTTCAACGCCTCGTTGGTGGAGCAATCGCGCCGTCGTCAAGGAAGTGTTCCTCGAATGGCAGAAGTTCTTGTGGTGGCGTCTGGTGGAGAGTCACAAATGAGCCCCGTTATCGCTGCAGCAGGTCCACTTCCTGCTTGATGTCGGTGACGCGGAAATAGTGCGCCAGCGCCGGGTGCCGGCTTGCCACGGCCTCGTACATTTGATACGCCACCCGGCGGTAAGAGATGTGCCCGCCCGGCCCGGTGCGAAGTTCCGCAACGTACACCGCCTCGGCGAAATCCATTTTGAACAGGGTTCGCTTGCGGTACCCCAGCGGGATGAGGTATAGCGCGCTGGCCTCGGCATGATCGCACCCCGCGCGCCGCAACTCTGCTTCCACATGCTGCGCCGCTTCGGCTGCGCGCTTCATGGTCTCGGCGTAACGCTTTTCCACGCCCGCCGCGCGCACCTCCTCCGGCATGTCAAAGCCGTGGACCGTGGTAAAGGCTTGTCCGATCTGCGTACAGCGACGGTGCCGGTGCATGTCACGGAAGCCGCCGATGTCCATCAGGATATCGAAGCGGAAGCTTTGTCCGGCGTGGAACGGCCGCAGCAGCTCATCGTGCCGGCCGCGATGTTTCAGGCCCAGGTGGATGATCTCGTCGCGCCGCTTCGCTCCCATTCCCTCGACGCGCTCGCGCACCTGCCGGTAGGAATGGTGGCAGTGCTCGTACAGCAACGTCGTCGCCAGTTCAATTTCCAGGGGCTCGTCTTCCAGCAAATCCACCAGCGGCGCGGGGGCAATTGGCGCTTCGGCCATGATCTCCGCCGCCGCCTGCTTCAGCTCACGCCGCGTTTCCATCTCGTAGGGGTTCGCTTCCGCGTACTTCACAAGTGTGGGCGCTACCCGCACCGGTTTCAGAATGTCGTCCCGCAATTGCTTGCCCCAGGCCTCGTCGTATCCCTTGGCGTCTTCGATCAGCTGGCGGTAACGCACCTCGTTCACGTTGTATGCCGGCTCCTTCGCTGCCTGTTTCAGCAGCTCCCCGAGGTGCCGAACTTCCGGATGCGTATGCGACAACAGGCGCGAGATCTGCGTCTCCAACGTGCGCGCGTTCACGATCTGCCCCAGCGACGTGTTGGTCGCCAGCGGCAGCAGATAGCGCGAGATGTCAAATGCCCGCGCCCGCAGCGTTCGTTCGTACGCCTCCGGCTTCATCTCCGGCGGCTTCGGAGTTTTGTCCGCAAGGTAGCGCCAGGTGGTCTCCGACAGCGCCTCGTACTCGGCCATCAGCATTGCAACGGTGTCGCGGTATCGCAGCTCGCACATTTCGAGGCGGCTGAAATCGGGAGTGAAGTAGCCGCCGCGCTTGAAATCCTGGTACCTCGTCGAGCGCTCCTGTCCATCCCAGCGCTGCTCGTCCACCAGGGCGATCGCCGCCAGGATGGAAAGCTTTTCCACTGCAATCGCCAGGTGCGCCAGGTCCGCGATGGAACGGTGTCCATACTGAAAGTAAAAGGTGTTCAGAAATTTTTCCGCGCGCTGTTCATTGATCTCTCGCAGCGACTCCTTCATCGACAATGCCGAGCGCGAGTACTTCGCCATGGCATAGGCCTGGATCTCCGGATCCGCGCCATACACCGCGTAAACCTCGATCGCCGGAGCGGTATTTTTCTGGTGGGAAGGGAGGTTGTTCGCATCGGACATGGCGGCGGCATCATCGCAGGCTCGGGCGCAAGGCGCAAGCACACAACGCACGCCGGGCAGCGACTCGCAAAATCGCCCTGTCGCATCCTGGCGCGTCAGCCTGCATGAATCAAATCTTCGTGTGCCGACTCTAATGAAATGTAAAGAACGCAGGCGCGAATTTCGGACTACTTCTAGTTACCTTCGAGACTTCACTGCCTGCCGATTTTGCGGTACCCTAATGCGGTTATATTGACGGGGTGGGGCCTTTTTCATGCGACGTGTCATAACCATCGTAGGGGCCTTTCTGTTTCTGCTGGCGACCTCCGCCGCGCTCGCCCAGGACTCCGATTTCTCCGATCCCCGTGCCAGCGGCATGATGCGTGCTCATGCCATCACTGCCGACGCTGCCGCCGAAGGCGCCCGCTCCGCGGCGAGCCCAGATGTCTTGACTCCCCCCGTGCCTACGGTCCGCATGTCGCCCGAGCTGGCTTTGACTTCTTATCTCGGCTTGGCGAAACGGCAGCTTGCGGAACTCGGCGCGTACAGTGACGTCACCATCGTCGAAGCCGATCTCCCCGACACCAAGCAGCACGGCAAGTTCGAATTGCGGCGTTACTTCCAAGCGCCGCGCTCGATGGCATTCGCCGCTCTCCACTTCGCCGGCGACGGCTTCGTGAAGACCAATGTCATTTCCCGGATTCTGCAGTCCGAGGTCGATCACGTCCAAAAAGGTGAAGGTGCGCGTACCGCGATCACCGGGGAAAACTACAAGTTCAGCTATAAGGGAACGGAAACCAGTGACGGCCACGTCGAATACATTTACCAGGTAAAACCACGCCACAAAGAGCCGGGTTTGTTCAAGGGCCGCATCTTCGTGGACTCCGCCACCGGGCGCCTGCACCGTGCCGAGGGCCAGATGGTGAAGTCTCCGTCCTTCTTCATCAAGAAAATCGAATTCGTCCAGGAATACGGCGAATGCGGGGAATTCAGCCTGCCGGTGCACATCCATTCCGAGGCCAGGACCCGCCTGGTCGGCCGAGCCGTCGTCGAAGTTTCCCATAGCGACTACCGGGCAATCACCTTGACCGAGCTGAACTCCGCCAGTTCCGCCTCCGGCAGCTCAGGCGCCAGCAACTGAGTCTTACCTGGTGGCCAGGAAGTGCGTCCGGCATCAACCCACTAGCCACTAGTCGCTTTCCCATGTACCATCCCCATTCGCTTTACAGGCGGAATCATCGCCAGATAGACTTAGAAGTTTATTGAGTGCAGGGAGGGCCGCCAGATGGCGCAGGTAGAAGAAAAAGTGAAGCAGATCATCGTGGAGCAGCTCGGGGTCGATGAGGCCGAAGTCACCGCCAACGCTTCCTTCGTGGACGACCTCGGCGCCGATTCGCTCGACACCGTCGAACTGGTCATGGCTTTCGAGGAAGCTTTTGACATAGAGATTCCCGACGAGGACGCCGAGAAAATTCGCACCGTCCAGGACGCCGTGGACTACATCAGCAAGAACGCCAAGGTCAGCAAGCAGTAGTGCGATTGGGCGTCGGTTCTCGGCTGTCGGCTCGGCTTGCTCCGATCGCCGATCGCCGGGAGCTACTTGATAGCTTCAGGGAGCATGCAATTTGGGAAGGCGGGTCGTAGTTACCGGCATCGGTCTTATCTGCGGGACCGGCAACACCACCGAGGAAGTCTGGCGTAACCTGCTGGCCGGCAAGAGCGGCATCGAAAAAATCCAGCAGTTCGACGCCTCGCAATTCGCCTCGCAGATTGCCGGGGAAGTCCGCAACTTCGACCCGCTTCAATTCATCGAGAAAAAAGAAATCAAGAAAATGGGGCGCTTCATCCACTTTGCCCTCGCCGCCTCGGATGAAGCGATCAAGTCCTCCGGCCTGCAGATATCGCATGAGAATGCCGGCCGCGTCGGCGTGCACATCGGCAGCGGCATCGGCGGGTTCGACGTCATCGAGCGTGAGCACTCCAACCTGCTGAACGGCGGCCCGCGCAAGATTTCGCCTTTTTTTATTCCCGCCGCCATCGCCAACCTTGCCGCCGGTCACGTCAGCATCCGCTACAACGCCAAGGGACCCAATGAGTGCACCTCGACAGCGTGCACCTCGAGCGCCCACTCCATCGGGGACGCCTTCAGAATCATTGCCCGCTGCGACGCTGATGTCATGATCGCCGGCGGCACCGAAGCCGCCATTACTCCCATGGGGGTTGGCGGTTTTTCCGCCATGCGCGCCCTTTCCACCCGCAACCATGATCCTGGGAAAGCCAGCCGCCCATGGGACAAGGGACGCGACGGTTTCGTCATCGGCGAAGGCGCCGGCATCCTGGTCCTGGAAGACCTGGAGCACGCCCGCAATCGCGGCGCGAAAATCCTGGCCGAGGTTGTCGGCTACGGCATGAGCGCCGACGCCAATCACATTACTCAGCCGGCGCCCGAAGGGGAAGGCGGATACCGCGTCATGGTGAACGCCCTCAACGACGCCAAGCTGCGCCCCGATCAGATTGGCTACATCAACGCCCACGGAACCTCCACCGATCTCGGGGACAAGCTGGAAACGCAGGCCATCAAGCGCGCCTTCGGCGACCACGCTTACAAGCTGGCCGTCAGTTCCACCAAGTCGAGTACCGGTCACCTGCTAGGAGGCGCCGGCGGCCTGGAAGCCGGTGTTACCGTGCTCGCCCTGCGTGACCAGGTACTTCCTCCAACGCTCAACCTGGAAGATCCCGACGAAGGTTGCGATCTCGACTACGTTCCGCTGCACTCCCGTCAAGCCGAGATCGAGTTCGCGGTTTCCAATTCCTTCGGCTTTGGCGGCACCAACGGCTGCCTCATCTTCCGCCGCTGGGAGGACTGAGTTTTTTGCAATCCCGGGCGCCACGCTTCTATCCCAACAAAACCCGAGGTTCCTCGGGATTGAAGCCCCTCGGACGGCAATAGGCTTGAGGACGCGCTTGCCTTCCCCCACAAAAAACGCGCAGCCCGGTTTGAGCTGCGCGCGACGCCACAGGACAGAAACTAGGATTTGGGTGTGGCGCCCGTATCCTTGCCCTTTTTGGTGGTGCCGGTAGTGCCGCCGCCCTTCGCGGCAGAGCAGGTTTCGGAGAGGTGCTTGACGCTTGCGACCTCAAAATTCTTGTCCGCTCCCGTGCCCGACCACTGGCCCTTCAACGCAACCTGGTGTCCGGCATGTTCCTTGACTTTGTCGGCCGGTCCCACCTTGACACCGTTCTTATATTTCCCGTTGGTCAGCATGCTGGCATCCGAATTCAGGCATCCGGTCAGTGTCGCTTCCTTCTTTGCTTTGCCGGACTTGCCCATGTTCATATCCGACATGCCCTGGTCCGACTTCGACTTCGTCTTGCCGGAAGTTGTCTGGTCCGTTTGACCGCTGCTCGACGGGCTGGTCTGGGCCACGCTGGTGAGCGTGAACGCCATGACCATCGCCAGCAGCACTATCAGTTTCTTCATATTCCTCTCCTTGTGTTTCTTCAACAGGAAGACCATCTGGGGCGAGTAGATGCCTCGCCACTTTTGATGGTTGTGCGCTGCGGCAACGCGGGTTAAGCTACCGCTGAAGTGAATGCGGCCCCGCGATGGCAGTGCCAAAGGACCAACGCCACGGCCTTAGTCCCCCCAGGCTAAGGGATCGCCCGCGCACGTCCGTCGTCTAGCCCGACTCCCTTGCGCGAGCAATAACCTTCCCATGACCAACACGGTGGAACTGGAAAACGTCTGCAAGAGCTATGACCACTTCGTCGCCGTGGACAAACTCTCGCTCCACGTCCGGGCCGGCAGCGTCTATGGACTGCTTGGTCCCAACGGCGCCGGCAAGACCAGCACCCTGCGCATGATGATCGGCATCACCGTGCCCGACTCGGGCGCCATCCGCCTCTTCGGCGAGAGCTTCCGTCGTGGACAGCTGTCCCGCGTCGGCTATCTACCGGAAGAGCGCGGCTTGTACAAGCGCATGAAGCTGCTCGACCAGCTGGTTTTCCTCGCTGAGTTGAAGGGCGTGTCCGCCACCGACGCGGTGCGCCAGGCCACCTTCTGGTGCGAGCGCCTCGAACTGGGCGCGTGGATGAGCAAGAAGGTCGAAGAGCTCTCCAAGGGCATGCAGCAAAAGGTGCAGTTCATCGCCGCGCTGCTGCACGATCCCGAACTGCTCATCCTCGACGAGCCCTTCGCCGGACTGGATCCCGCCAATGCCGTCGCCCTCAAGGACGTGCTCCTGGAAATGAAGCAGGCGGGCAAAACCATCCTGTTCTCCACCCACCGCATGGACCAGGTGGAGCGCCTGTGCGACTCCATTTGCCTGGTCGACCACGGAAAAGCCGTGCTCCAGGGCGACCTGAAGCAGATCAAGTCGAAGTTCGGCCGGCACGACGTGCAACTGGAGTACGAAGGCGAGGACAATTTCCTTGCCGACGGCGCGCTGGTGCAGTCGTTCAACAACTACGGCAATTACGTCGAGGTGCGCCTCCAGCCTGGCGCCGATCCGCAAGAGCTGCTGCGCATGGCTGCGGCGCGCGCCCGGGTCAACAAGTTCGAGCTCATGGAACCCTCGCTGGAAGAAATTTTCCTCGAAGTTGTCGGGAGGCCGAATGCGTAACACCTGGCTGATCCTTCGCCGGGAATACCTGGAGCGCGTGCGAACTCGGTCGTTCATCGTCTCCACCCTGTTGCTGCCGTCGCTGATGATTGCCCTGATGGTGCTGCCCGGCAAACTGGCAACGCTCAAGGCGTCGGGCACGCGGCGGGTGGCGCTGGTCTGCGCCAATGCTGATTTCGCCCGCGCCGTGCAATCGCAATTTCAACGCAGCAAGACGGAATCCGACAAGCTCGACTCCTCTCCCCGCTACGAAATTGAAATCGTTTCCACTCCTGACGACGCGACGCGCGCGGCGCTCAAGGGCCGCGTTGCGGCCGGAACGTTGGACGGTTATGTCTGGCTCAGCGACGAGGCCGTCGCTTCGCGCCACATCTCGTACGCCGCGCGCGAGACCAGCGACTTCATCGAGGCTGCCACCATGCAGAGCGCGCTTCGGACGGCCTTGCTTGGCCAGGAACTGCGCGCTCGCGGTGTCCCTGCCGCAGATGCCGACAAACTCATGAAGGGCGTGGAACTGGAGACCATCAGCATCAAGGGCGGGCGGGAGAAAAAAGCCGGAGGGCCGCTGCAGTTGATCAGCGCCATCGTGCTGGTCATGATGCTTTACATAACCCTGATCCTCTACGGCGTCTCCGTCATGCGCTCGGTGCTCGAGGAAAAAACCTCGCGCGTCATGGAGGTCGTCTTGTCGTCCGCCACCGCCAGGGAATTGATGGCGGGAAAAATTCTTGGCGTGGGCGCCGTCGGGCTGACCCAGATTGCGATTTGGGTCGCCATCGCCCTCGCCGGCACTACGCCCGGAATGCTCGCCGCCCGTAGCCGCCTGTCCCAGATCAATCTGTCGCCCGCCGCGCTCCCTGCCTTCGCCGTCTTTTTCGTCCTCGGGTTCCTGCTCTACAGCGCGCTCTACGCCGCGCTCGGCGCCATGGTCAACTCCGAGCAGGAAGCGCAGCAGTGGCAGTTCTTCGTGATCTTGCCGGTAATGATTCCGGTGATGATGATGACCTACGTCATTCGCCAGCCGAACGCGCCGCTTTCCATGTGGATGTCGCTGGTGCCTTTCTTCGCTCCCATCCTCATGTACATCCGGGTCGTGGTCGGGCCGCCGCCGTTCTGGCAGATCGCCCTGTGCATCGCGCTGCTGCTGGCGACCTTGTGGGCAGTGGTCGCGCTCTGCTCGCGTATCTACCGCGTCGGCATCCTCATGTACGGCAAACGGCCCACCCTGCCGGAAATTGTGAAGTGGGTGAAGTACGCGTAACTTGGCAATTGGTAATCTAGTAATCCGGTAATCGGCTCGCGTCGGTGGCGCACGCGTCCTCGCGTGTGCAAGATTACGAAATTACCAATTTACGAAATTACTAAATTGCCCGCGCCCACCTTAGCCGACGATGTTATCGAGCGCTTCACCCTCCGCCAGCGGATTGCGCTGGCGCTCATCGCCGCCGCCGGCTCGGTGCTGGTTCGCCTCATCGGCCCCACCCTCCGTTACACCATTTCCATTGAAGCCGATGGGCCGCCCTCGGAATGGGTCTGCCCCGCCGTTTACGTCTTCTGGCACCGCTGCGTCATCCCGGCGCTCTACTGGTATCGCGGCAAAGACATTTCGGTCATGACCAGCAACAGCTTCGATGGCGAATACATTGCGCGCATCATCGAAAAGTTTGGGTTCAATGCCATCCGTGGATCCTCCACGCGCGGCGGCGTTCGAGCGTTGCTCGGCATGCACACTGAAATTGAAGCCGGGCGGGCCGTCGCCTTCACCATCGACGGACCCCGCGGCCCGCGTTACGTCGCCAAGCCCGGCCCGGTGCTGCTGGCCCGCAACGTCAAGCTGCCCGTGCTCGCTTTCCACTGCGCGGTGGAGCGTGCCTGGGTGCTCAATTCCTGGGATCGGTTGATCATCCCCAAGCCGTTTTCCCGCGTCGTGCTCCGCGTCAGCCGCCCGGTGAACATTGCTCCCGATGCCGGCAGCGCGGCCCTGGAGGACGGTCATAAGGAAATGCAGGCCGCGCTCGATCGCGCCCGCGAGTCGGCCGAAGCCGAATTCGGACAGAATTCCGCGCAAGGCTGACGCGCCAGGCAGGTCTTTCCTGAGCTGAAGTTGACAACCTGCTGATGGCGCCATAGAGTCTTGGTCCTCGCGCTTTCGCGTGACGTTCTTTGACAATCTTGGTTCGCGTGTAACGGGAAGCGGGTGAAAGACCCGCGCTGCCGCGCAACTGTAAGCGACGCTGTTCGTCGGCGCTGCCACTGTCGAAAGATGGGAAGGCGGGCCTGCTGGAAGAGTCGCAAGCCAGGAGACCGGCGCGAACTGCCAACCACAACCTCTTTCGCGTGCAAAGGAGGATGGCCGTGCCGGAATTTCCACTCTCGATTGTTCAATCTCCAGGAACACGTTTTACGTTTCCAGTTTCACGTTTCACGACTGCCAGGCTAGAGTTCGTGCCGCGCGCAGGATTTTTTGCCGCGCTCTGCTTGCTGCTGACCGCCGCCAGCTCCGCCTCTGATCTTAAGGTCAGGGTTGTCGATCCGCAGTCTGCGGTGATTCCGGGCGCGCGCGTTACGCTCTATCTCCAGAACAGTTCCACTGCCGTCGCGGTGCGGAGCACGAATGCGGAAGGCATTTGCGAATTCAGCGGATTGAGCGCACGCGTTTATCGCGCCGAAGTCCTGGCGCCGGGGTTCGCGCCGGCAAAGGCCCTCGCCTCGCCCCCGCAGGCGGAGGTCACGCTAAAGCTACCGACCGCGGCGGAAACCGTCGTAATCAGCGCCGAGCGCACGCCCCTGCCGACCCAGGAGACAGGATCGGATACATCGTCGCTGGGCCCGGAGGCGCTCACCTCCATGCAGCCGGTTGCGGCGATTGACATGTTGCGCTTCCTGCCGGGAGCGATCGTCAGCGCCAGTGGTCGTCGCGGAGGGTTGTCGTCGCTGTTCGTGCGCGGCGGAGACTCGCGCTACAACAAGGTCATCGTCGACGGCGTTGCGGTGAACGATCCAGGTGGAACGTTCGACTTCGGCGTGGTACCGATGTACCAGGTGGATCGGATGGAGTTTGTGCGCGGCGCGGAGAGCACGCTGTACGGATCCGATGCCATGACGAGCGTGATCCAGACCTGGAGCGCGACGGGCACGACGCGCATGCCGGAGCTGCGCTTCGGCGCCGAGGGCGGAACGTTCCATACGGCGCGCGGCTACGCGTCGGTTGCGGGGGCGCGCGGGCGCTTCGATTACAACCTGTTCGGCGAGCAGTTCAACACCGAAGGCCAAGGTATCAACGACGCCTACTCGAGTTCGCTCGAGGGCGCGAACCTCGGCGTGCAAATCACGCCGCGCGCCGCCTTCCGGCTGCGGACGCGCCATTACACCGACCGCAGCGGGGTCCAGTCATTTTGGAACTTCAACGGCCAGCCGCTGGTTCCTCCGGACACCGACGAGCGCGCCCGGCAGAACAATTTCCTGGCGAGCGCGGAATTCACTATCGTGGGACCCTCGCGGTGGCAGCATAGTTTCAGCGGCTTCGAGTACCATCACCGGCGCTTGAACCTGGACACGTTTATGGATCCCGGACGTGAGTCGCCCGCATTCGGCAACTTTGATTTTCCATTCTCTGATTTTGCCAATCTGAATCGCGCCGGCTTCGATTATCAGGGCGATTACGTAGCTCGAAGTTGGGCGCGCACGACGCTCGGTTATCACTTCGAGGACGAAAACGGCTGGGCCGGCGATTTGACTTCGCCGCCGCTGGGGCACGGGCTGAGGCGCAATCACGCAGTTTTCGGGCAGGAGATGCTGACCTGGCGCCGCCTGACGGTGATTGCGGGCGCCCGGTTCGAGCATAACGAAAGCTTCGGCAATCGCGGCCTGCCTCGGGTCGCGGCCAGCGTGCTGGCTTGGAAGGGCGGAGAGATTTTTTCCGGCACGCGCCTGCGATTTGCCTACGGAACCGGCATCAAGGAGCCGCGGCTGGAGGAATCGTTCGGCATCGGAGGCTTCGGAATCATTCCCAACCCGAACTTGAAGGCGGAGGAGAACCGGTCGCTGGAGGCGGGCGTGCAACAGAGCTTCGTCATGGGCAAGTACTGGTTGGGCGCCATGTACTTCAACAACCGTTTCACCAACCAGATCGAGTTCAACTTCGACCCGGTGCTGTTCGTCAGCCAGTACCAGAATATCAATCGCTCCATCGCACACGGATCGGAGGTGGAGTTCCGGGCGTGGCCATGGGCGCGAATCAGCGTGGACGCCTCTTACACTTACACCTCGACCCAGATATTGAGTGCGCCGCTGGCGTTCGATCCGCTGCTGGTTGCGGGCGCGCCGCTGCTGCGCCGGCCCAGGCATGCCGCATCTCTGTTGGCGTTGTACACATCGCGTCGCTGGGGAGGAAATGTGGGCGTGACCGCGCTGGGCCCTCGCGCTGACTCGGACTTTCTCGGCCTGCTTCCACCTGTGACACACAGCGCCGGATACGCGCGCGTGGATTTGGGACTGTGGCGACAGATCAACCCGCACATGACGGCCTACGTGAAAGTGGAGAATGCGCTCAACCGGAAGTACGAAGAATCGGCGGGCTTTCCGGCGCTGAAAGCGAACTTCCGGGCCGGAATGAGGTTTCGAGTCGGAGGAGAATAAAAGACAGGATTGCTGCCTGCGATCCGTTACGTGGCGGTGAATGTGAAACGAGTCGTTGTGTCCTGGAGCGGCGGGAAGGACAGCGCGTGGGCGCTGCACCTGGTGCGGACGCGTGGTGACTGCGAGGTTGTCGCCCTGCTGACCACCATGAATGCCGCGTTCGACCGCGTTGCCATGCACGCGATTCGTCGCGAAGTGGTGGAGGCGCAGGCGCGGGCCGCCGGATTGCCGCTGTGGACAGTGCCGCTGCCATGGCCTTGTTCCAACCAGCATTACGAGACGGCGATGTCGCAAGCGTGCAAGCGCTCGTTGAGCGAAGGCGCTAGCGGGTTCGTTTTCGGAGATCTGTTCTTAGCTGACATCCGCGCGTATCGCGAGAAGCAACTTGCGGGTACGGGCCTGGAACCCATTTTCCCGTTGTGGCTGCAGCCCACGGCCGACCTTGCGCGGGAGATGATCAGCGCGGGTTTACGGGCGCGGCTGACGTGCGTGGATCCGAAGCAGATTGCGAGTTCGTTTGCCGGACGGGAGTTCGATGCGAAGCTGCTTTCCGATCTGCCCGCCACCTGTGATCCGTGCGGAGAGAAAGGGGAATTTCACACCTGCGTGTATGCGGGGCCGATGTTCGCGCGCGAGCTGCGCATTGAAAACGGCGAGGTGGCGGAGAGAGACGGGTTTGTATTCGCGGACATGAAGCTCAACGCACCGGCAGTGTTGTCAGCCGACGGTGAAGGAGCGTTCATCGGCCGCTAGTTCCACCTCGTCCACCACGCCAATCACGCTCATGTCGATGGGAGAGCCGGGTCGCCCTACCGAGGTCATGGCGCTGTAACCTTCCTGCACCACCAAAACGCGATCGCCGACACCGGCATCCACGGCATCGAGGGCGAGAACGGGCTCGCCCTTGGCGGAGTCGTCCAAAGCGAGCGGCTGCACCAGCAGGATCTTCCGTCCTTCATGCGAACGATGCTTGCGGGTGGCGACGACTTCTCCGAGAACGCGCCCGATGATCATCGGCGGCCTCGCTTCTCGGGGCCATTTCGCGGCTTCGAACTGCGTGGGTTTACGGGGGCAGGTCCGACGGCAGTGCACGCTGGACCGGAAGACTTGCTGGTTGGGTCTTCGACGCGGGCACTTGGGTCAGAGACCCGCGCCACACTGATTTCGTCCACGATGCCGACAATGCTGCAATCGCTGACGCGCTCAGGATCGAAGGCGAGGGCGGCTTCGCGACCGCGGCACCAGTACACGGTCTCGCCAACTCCGGCGCCGACGGCGTCAATGCCGACCATGGTCTTGCCACGCGGCGCACCGTCCTTGTTCACCGGCTGCAACAGCAGGAGCTTGCTTCCCTCCAGCGCCGGGAACTTGACCGTGCAAACGACCGTGCCGATGACTTTGGCGAGCATCATAAGGATTGCGGAATTCCCAAACTGCCGAATTGAAATCCAATTTGCCGATTCCGCAGTTCGGCAATTCGGTTTAGTGTTTCGACTTCGCGGTGGCGGCTGTGGCGGCCCGCTTGCCGTTGAACGACGACTCGGATTCGTTCTCCGTCCGGACCTCGTCCACGATGCCGACGACAGCGCTGTCCACCGGCGAGTCCTTGCCGCCGGCCATCCGCGCCGAGGAACCGCTCACCAGCAGAACCGTCTCCTGGACGCCGGCGCCGACGGTGTCCACGGCAACAACGTAGCCGCCGTCCACCGTGCCGTCCGGCGAAACGGGACGGCAGACGAGCAGCTTGCGTCCCTGCAGGCGGTCGTCCTTGCGGGTGGCAACTACCGTGCCAACTACGCGAGCAAGAAGCATGAAAAACCTTTCATCGCCGAATGCGGAACTGCGGAATTGCAGAATTGCTCAAGCAGGCCGCAATCCGGCAATTCTCAAATTCGGCAATCGCAGTTAGGCTCCGACGGCCTTGGAGATGGCGTGTCCGATGGGCAGCACGTCTTCCAGGCTGGCATGCGGACGCGGGATCACGTGCACGGCGATCAGCTCGCCGACGCGGCGCGCGGCGGCAGCGCCGGCGTCGGTAGCGGCCTTCACCGCAGCGACGTCGCCGCGAACGATAGCGGTGACGTAACCGGAGCCGATCTTTTCCCAACCAACCAGCGTGACCTTGGCGGCCTTCACCATGGCGTCGGATGCCTCGATCATGGCTACCAGGCCGCGCGTTTCAATCATTCCCAATGCTTCACCCATTGTGATCTCCCGTTATGAGTTGCTCGTTAAATTGCCCTTGGCGATTAGCCGTTGGCCTTTCGCGTTCAAGAAGACGGAATCTTATGCGCCCGGGCGCCAGATTCCAACCTGAAAAGCCAAGGGCCAATGGCCCATGGCGCGTTTCTTACCATCTGCGCTTGCCGGTCTGGCGAAGCGCGTCTTCGACGATGGCGGCCAGTTCTTCCCGCGTCACCGTAATTCTGCCATCCGGTCTTGCTTCGCCCGCTCTGGCCGCGGCAGCCACGGGCGCAGACTCCCGCGACGTCGCGGGCGCCGGTCCTGCCGTCACCGGGCAGGCGGGCACGGATTTTGACGGACCGGTGATGCCATAGCGCTCGCGCGCATCGATGAGCTTGCTGACTTCATCCTGGGTGAGCAGTTGCTGGCGCCCGAGCAGGTGGGTGACGAGCGCGATCTGCGCAAAGTGCTCGACCGTTTCCATCTTCATGTAGGCGCGCGCAAGGTCGTCAGCGTAAGTGACGACACCATGATTGGCCATCAGGATCGCGTCATATTGCGGGACCAGCGGCTCCAGTTCGTTAACCAGTTCGGGCGTGCCGGGAGTGGCGTACCGCGCCAGCGGAATGCAACCGAGCGAAAGCACGATTTCCGAAACCAGCGCCTGGTTGAGCGGCAGGCCGGCGGCAGCGTAGCCGGTCGCGGTCGGCGGATGCGCGTGGACGATGCCGTGTGTGTCAGGACGCGCGGAATAGATGAGCAGGTGCATGCCGATTTCGCTGGAGACCTGGCGCCGGCCGGTGACCCGCTTGCCTTTCATGTCCACCACCACCAGGTCCTCAGGCTCGAGCATGCCCTTGCTCATGCCAGTAGGTGTGGAAAGGACAGTCTCGTGATCGAGGCGGACCGAGAGGTTGCCGTCGGTGGCGGCGACGTAGCCGCGCTGGTGCAGCATGCGTCCGAAGCGGACGATGTCTTCTCGCTGCTGGCGTTCGCTCTTCATTTCCAATTCCCACCCCAAGCCACAGGCAGGCTCGAGTGCAGCAACACTACAAATGTAGTAAATAAACCGCTTTTCGAAGCCCGGGAATAGTAACCCAAGGACGCGATGGCGGCAAACACACCGTCGGCAGAGCAGGCGATCTGATCGGGAGATCAGAAGTGCCCAGGCGCTTTCTATAATGCGAACGTGCTGGTCTCAGAGTTCGATTACCTCCTACCGGAAGAGCTGATTGCGCAGGCGCCTCTGGCGGACAGGGCGGCCTCGCGGATGCTGCACCTGGTACGCGAGTGCGGCATGGTTGAGGACCGGCAGTTCCGCGAATTTCCCAACCTCCTGCGGGCGGACGACCTGGTGGTGTTCAACGACACGCGCGTGTTTCCGGCGAGGTTATATGGCAGGAGGAGCGGGTCGAGGGCGCATGCGGTAGGCAGCCACAACCGGGCAGCGAAGGAATTCCTGCGCGGGAGGGTGGAGGCGCTGCTGACGGGGCCGGCCAGGTCGACGGTCGACGGTCAACCGTCGATGGCCGACAGCCCTCTGGTGTGGAATGCGCTGGTGAGGCCCGGCCGGAAAATCGGAGTCGGGGAGAAGCTTTTCTTTGGCGACCATGACGAACTCCGGGCGGAAGTGGTTGGGCGCGGGGAGTTCGGTGAGCGGACATTGCGGTTTGAGCCGATCGAGGATTTCTTCAGCGTGATTGAGAAAATCGGGCACGTTCCGCTTCCACCCTACATTGCGCGGCCGGATGAGCGCGGGGACCGGGACCGATATCAGACGATCTATGCGCGCAATCGCGGATCGGTGGCGGCGCCGACCGCGGGGCTGCACTTCACGCCGGAGATCCTGGAGCAGATGAAGGCGCGGGGAATTGAGACGGCGGAGATCACGCTCCACGTCGGGTTAGGCACCTTTCAGCCGGTGCACGTGGACAGGGTGGAGCAGCACCAGCTGCACCGGGAGTGGTACAGCATCTCGGAGAAGGCCGCGAGCGCGATCAACGCGGCATTGAAGCAGGGCAGGAGAGTGGTGGCGGTGGGAACAACCACGGTGAGGACGCTGGAGTACGCGGCTGCCAGGAGCCAGGAGTCAGGACGCGGGCTTCAGCGGATCGAGCCGGGAAACGGTGAGGCCGATATTTTCATTTATCCGGGTTTCAAGTTTCTCGTGGTGGGGGCGATGCTGACGAACTTTCATCTGCCGAAATCGACGCTGCTGATGCTGGTGAGCGCCTTTGCGGGAAGGGAGGTCGTGCTGGACGCATACCGCCACGCTGTAGAGGGGAAGTACAGGTTCTATTCGTACGGGGATTGTATGTTGGTGGAATAAGTCTGAGACCCGGGCCAAAACGGTTGGAGGCTAGTCCAAGAGTTATTCACTTCTGTACACGAAATTCCCGCTCACGATGGTTGCCATCACCTTGCCGGTGAAGGTCCAGCCGTCGAAGGGAGTATTGCGGGACTTGGAGCGCGAGTTGGAGGCGTTGTAGGTCCAGCGTTTCTTGGCGTCGAAGATTACGACGTCGGCGTGGGAGCCGGGGGCGAGTGACCCGCGGCCGCGCAGGTTCATGATGCGCGCCGGATTGGTGGAAAGCAGTTCGACGATGCGGCGAAGCGGCAGATTTTTTTCGCGCTGCAGGCGGGTGATCGCAAGGGCAAGCGCAGTTTCCAAACCGATAATGCCGAAGGGAGCACGGTCGAACTCGACCTGCTTTTCGTGGGCGGCATGCGGCGCATGGTCGGTGGCAATGGCGTCAATGGCGCCATCCACCAGGGCGGCGAGAAGCGCTTCCCGATCGGCGGTGGAGCGCAGCGGCGGGTTCATCTTGAAGTTGGCATCGTAGTCGCCGATGTTTTCGTCGAGCAGTGTGAAGTGGTGGGGCGTTACCTCGCAAGTGACCCGAATGCGGTCGCGCTTTCCGCGCCGCACCGCCTTGAGCGCGGCGGCGGTCGAGAGATGCGCGACGTGCAGGTGGCCCTGGGTGGCGCGCGCCAGTTCGATGTCGCGCTCGACGATCTTGGATTCAGCCTCGGCTGTCATGCCGCGCAGGCCGAGACGGAACGCGGTGGGCCCCTCGTTCATGGTTGCACCAGCGGTCAGGCGCGTGTCCTCGGCGTGCTGAATGACAGGTATTCTCAGACGCGCGCCCAGGTTGAGCGCTTCGCGCATGAGGCGCTCATCGAGGATGGGGCGTCCGTCGTCGGTGAAGGCGACGGCGCCGGCGCGCTGCAGAGCGAAAAAGTCCGTGAGCTGTTCGCCGTTGCTGCCGCTGGTGGCGGCGGCGATGGGAAAGACGTTCACCACGGCGCCGCGAGCGGCCTGCTGCATCCACGTGGTGATTTCGACCGAGTCGTTCACCGGCGAGGTGTTGGGCATGGCGCAAAGGGAGGTGAATCCGCCCGCCGCCGCGGCCGCGGTGCCGGTGGCTATGGTTTCCTTGTGCGATTGGCCGGGTTCACGCAGGTGGACGTGGAGATCGATGAAGCCGGGCGCCACGATGAGTCCGCGCGCATCGAGGGTTTCCGCAGCGCGTCCGATCAGCTTGGAACGAGGCGCGACCTCGGCAATGCGACCGTCGCGAAGAAGGAGATCGACTTCGGCATCGATGTTGGCGGCCGGATCGATGACGTGCCCGCCGCGGATGAGCAGAGAGTTGGGCGAAGGATTCTCGTCACGGCGGGTTGGACGGCTGGGCTCGCGGCGAGGCGCTGCGCGGCGCGCGGGTTTATGTTTCTTGGCCATCAACTACCAGGTTTCACGTTTCAAGTTTCGCCAGCTAAGGAACCTTGATTTCCAGCGCGCGGGCCAGGATCGCCATGCGTACCGGGACACCGTTCGCGACCTGTTCCAGCACCACCGACTGCGGCGTGTCGGCCAGTTCCCCGGACAATTCCATGCCGCGAATGATGGGACCCGGGTGCATCAGGATGGCGTCGCGTTTGGCCAGGCCCAACCGCTCCGGAGTGACCTGAAATTGCGAGATGTATTGATCCAAGCTGATTTGCTTGCCCGCGAGGCGCTCCTTCTGGATGCGCAGGACCATGACCACGTCGGCGCCGCGCATGGCTTCGCCGATATTACGCGTCACCTGAATCCCGGGAGCGAGGCTGGCGGCGGAATCGGGCGCGAGTTCGGGCGGACCGCATAGCATCACCCGGGCTCCGAAACGGCCGAGCAGGTGGACCTCGGAGCGCGCGACGCGGCTGTGATAGATGTCGCCGATGATGGCCACGCGCAAGCCGCGCAGCATTCTCTTATGCTGCAAAATGGTGTAAGCATCGAGCAGCGCCTGCGAAGGGTGTTCGTGCATGCCATCGCCGGCATTGATGACCGGCACGTCCACGTGGCGCGCCAGGACGTGGGGCGCGCCCGAGGAGGGATGGCGGATGATGATGACTTGCGCGCCGAGGGCGCGGATGGTGAGCCCGGTGTCGATGAGCGATTCGCCTTTTTCGACGCTGGAGGCAGTGGCGTGGACGATGGTGGTGGTGGCGCCCAGGACCTTGGCGGCGAATTCGAAGGAAATGCGGGTGCGGGTGGAAGACTCGTAGAAGAGCAGGGCTACGCGTTTTTCCTTGAACAGGGGGCGCGGACGGGCGCGTTGAAAGCGTTTGGCGAGCCGCAGGATGGCGACGATGTCGTCGGTCTCGAGCTGTTCGATACCGAGCAGCGACGCGTGCGCGAGCTTGCGACGCTGCCCCGGCGCTTCGGCGTGGGCAGTCAGGTTTCCTTCTCCACCAGCAGAACTTTCTCCATGCCGTCGGTTTCCTGGAGCTTGACCTCGATAATCTCGTTGCGCGTGGTCTGCACGGTGCGTCCGACAAAGCCGGCTTCAATCGGCAACTCGCGATGGCCGCGGTCGATGAGCACCAGAAGCTGCACGCGGCTGGGCCGGCCGTGGTCGACCAGGGCATCGAGCGCGGCGCGCGTGGTGCGCCCGGTGTACAGGACGTCGTCGCAGAGGACGATGTTCATATCGGTGACCGGACAGCCGATATCCGCTTTCTGGACCACCGGCTTGGGTCCAACGGTCGACAGGTCATCGCGGTAGAGCGAGATGTCCAAAATGCCCACCGGGACCGTGGTGCCTTCAATTCGCTGAATGATCCTGCCGAGCCGTTGCGCGATGGGAACGCCGCGACGCTTGATCCCGACCAGTGCAAGGTCCTTGATGCCGTTATTTTTTTCGATGATTTCGTGGGCCAGCCGCACCAGGGTGCGCTCGATCTCGGATGCGGACATCAATTGGGCCTTCAGGCGCAGCTTTGGCGTGGACATGGGAGTGGAACTCATGGCGCGGGGAATCATAAAGAAGCCAATTGCAGTTGGCAATTAGCAATTCCTTGGGATGATTGGCTTCTAGTTCTTAGCGGCCAGCTCTTCGCGCAGCGCCGCAAGGGTGCATTCAACTTCACCTCTCGGCATCGCCGGAACCCTTGCCGAGCAGCCAGGCGCCGAGTGCGCCGCCGATGCTGGAGAGGGCAAGGAAGGCAACCAGGAGGAACACGAGAACGACGGTGAAGAGAAGGGCAAGACCGGCGGGGGTCATCAAGGTCTGAATGGCTTGCTGAGCCCGGGGGTCGCCATTGCGGGCAGCGGCCTGTTGGACCACCTGCTGGAGCAGTTCGCGGAAATGTCCACTGCCCCGGGTGGCCAGCAGCTCCAGTCCAACAATGACGGCGAAGATAACGAAGCCAAAGAGCCCGGTGACCGCGCCGATCCGGGCACCGAGGCCGGCCGTGAGCGCCGGGTGACTGGCCCGGCGGCGATAGATCAGGACGCCGAGGGTCCCGCCGGCAACCAGCCAGAAAAGAAACCCCAGTGTCGGGATGACCGCCGAGACAGCCAGAAAGAGTCCAGCCGCGGCAGCCGACGGCACGGCTTGTGACCAATCCAGGCTTTGAGGTCCAGTCGGCGCCACAGCGCCCAAGGGTACCGGTTCCGCGGGCGGTTGCACGTCATCCGGGGTGCCGGGCGGCAGCGGTTCGGTGGAAGGTTCTTCGCCGGCAATGCGAATCTGGGGAGCGCCGCAATGCTTGCAAAAGGCCGTGCCATCTTCGACCGCCGCCCCGCACTGATGACAAAGATGTTCCATGGCTTCCGTTCAACCTAGCAGGTGGTTTGGCTGGTGGCAAGGAAGGGGTCTAAGTGGGCGGGCGGGGACGTCAAAATGGGCATCGGAGCGGGGCCTGAATCGTCGCGGTACGCCAATTGTGACGTGCAAGGCAGCTACTCTGGTGATATAAATGCTGACATTCATAGTGTTATCCGGGTTTGCCGGAAGCCCCGAGCCGGTGAATTCGTGACCGCATATCCGCCGATAGTAATTCGGCTAGGGGAGGTTCCCTTGGATATTGCCTTCATACGCATAATTTTTGTGATCGTTGTGGCCGCCGTCAGTTACTTCCTGCGGCCCTTCAATCTATCGCCGGTGATGGATGCGGCAGTGGGCGCCGCCATCGGTCTCGCCATCGTGCTGTTCGAGATGCGGCTGCGGCAAATCAGCCTGAAACGCTTGATCGGCGCAGCCATTGGGAGCGTTCTCGGAATCTTTGGCGCCTACCTGTTCAGCCTGGTCATCCGCAATTCCATTCATCCCGGGGCGACGCAGAGCTTTCTGCAATTAATCGTCATTCTGTTGATGGCATACGTAGGGCTGATTGTTGGCGCCAACAAGGGCGACCTGCTGAACCTGTCGGCCTTGGGAGGGATCTTCGGCGGCGAAAAGCAGGGCAAGAGAAGCTACAAGATCTTGGATACGAGCGTCATCATCGATGGCCGGATCGCCGACATCGCCGAAACCGGGTTTCTCGACGGTGTGCTGGTGATCCCCCAATTCGTGCTGCGCGAGCTGCAACTGGTGGCCGACAGCGCCGATTCCCTGAAGCGAAACCGGGGGCGGCGCGGGCTGGATATCCTGCAGCGCATCCAGAAGATCGCCACTCTGCAAGTACAGATCGTGGAAGACGATTTTCCCGCGGTTCGAGAAGTGGACATGAAGCTGATCGAACTGGCCAAGCTGATGGAAGGGAAGATCGTGACCAACGACTTCAACCTGAACAAGGTGGCGCAGTTGCAGGGCGTGGAAGTACTGAACATCAACGAACTGGCCAATTCGTTGAAGCCGATCGTGCTGCCCGGCGAGGGCATGCGCGTCTTCATCCTCAAGGAAGGCAAGGAATACAACCAGGGGGTCGCGTACCTGGACGACGGGACCATGGTCGTGGTGGACAACGCGCGCAAGATGATCGGCAAGACGGTGGACATCGCCGTGACCTCGGTCCTGCAAACCACGGCGGGAAAGATGATCTTTGGCAAGTTCGACGAGCGGGCGGCAGCAAGAACCGAGCCGCCGCGCGCAGCGGTCAACGCGCGTCCGGGCCATCCTCAGCCCGCAGGCCCACCGCAGCCTTCCAGCGGAACCCAGTCCGCGCCGGTTGCAGCCGAGAGGCCGCTGGAAGGGTAAAGAGTTCCCTGTTCCCGCGGGTGTGGACCAAGAGCATTTCTTCTCGCGGTCAGAAACAGGTATTTGTAGTGCGGTCCCGGCCTCCGTGGCCGGGCTTTTTGTTTGCGCGAGCAAGAAAAAGTCTCCGGGCTGACAGGCGAAAGCCAAGAGCTTATACTGCAAGCCCCTATGAGCGTGATTGTCATCATTCCGGCAGCAGGGCTGGGTACGCGCATGGCCGCGGCCGGAGCGCGCGTGATACCGGCTGCGTCGAAGCAGTTCACGGAGTTAGACGGTGTACCGATCCTGATCCACACCCTTCGTAAGTTCGCGGGTGCACCACAGGTGCGGGAAATCTACCTGGCGTTACGACAACCGGAAGCCGCCGTTTTCGAGGGTCGGCTGGCACAAGAGAGGCTGGGCAAACCGGTGCGCGTGGTCGAGGGCGGCGAGCATCGGCAGGAGTCGGTAGCGAACGCGCTGGCCGCCGTGCAGGCCAAGGCCGACGACATCATCCTCGTGCACGACGCGGTGCGCCCATTCGTGGATGAAGAAATCATTTTCAACGTCATCGATGCGGCGGCGCGACACGGGGCAGCGATCGCCGGCGTTCCCGCGGTGGACACAATTAAGCAGGTGGAACGGACGCCCGAAGGTGCGGTGGTCCGGGCGACCATTCCGCGGGCGCAGATCGTGATGGCGCAGACCCCGCAGGGCTTCCGTTACGAAGTGCTCAAGCAAGCTTTCAAGGAAGCTGCCGCGGATGGATTCACCGGGACGGATGAGGCGTCGCTGGTGGAGCGGTCCGGGCACGACGTGGTGGTGGTGATGGGGTCGCCGCGAAATATCAAGATCACCACGCCGGCGGACCTGGAACTGGCGGAGTTCTTCATCGAACAGGAAAAAACAAAGGCTTAACCGCAGATCTTCGCGGATTAGAGAACGAAAGAAAAAAATCCGCGCGAATCAGCGGAAATCCGCGGTTGTTTCTTCTTAGCCATGCGTATTGGATACGGTTGGGATTCGCACGAATTCAAGAACGGCATCCCGCTGCGGATCGGCGGAGTGAACATCGCTCACCCCAAGGGATTGGCGGGACACTCCGACGGTGATGTGTTGCTGCACGCGCTCACCGACGCGTTACTGGGGGCGATCGCAGCCGGCGACATCGGCACCTACTTCCCGCCCTCCGATGCGCGATGGAAGGGCGCCGACTCCAGCGTGTTCCTGCAGACGGCGCTCGAACACGTGCGGCGGGCGGGCTACTCGATCGCCAACGTGGATTCGACGCTGATCCTGCAGGAGCCGAAGATTGGGCCGCACGCGGCGTTGATCCAACGCCGGGTTGCGGAACTGTTGGGCATTGCTTCCGACTCGGTCGGGGTGAAAGCCAAGACGCCGGAGGGCATGGGCACGGAGAACGCGGCCATCGCGCACGTCATCGTGCTGCTTACGAAGGAGCCTGGAAAACGCCGCCGCCACGCCGAAGCGATGGAGGCAGTGCCGCAGCCGGTAGTGGATTCGGTGGCGGAAGAGCTGGTGGAAAGCGCGTCCACGCAGCGGAAGAAGAAATAATTCTGCTGCACTGCGCCCTGCCAAGGCAGCTATTGGCTGCTGGCGACCGATTTCCTCTTCCCCCGCAACTGTGACAGGAAGAGCCGCACCAGCATGCCGTCGAACTGGGTGCCGCTGCAGCGTTCCAGTTCCGCCATGGCTTCCGGATGCGACAAGCGAGGCGCGAAAGGCCGATCGGTCATCATGGTCAGATAACCATCGACTACCGACAACATGCGCGATCCGAGAGGAATTTCTTCCCCGCGCAATCCGTCGGGATAACCGGTTCCGTCGAAGCGCTCATGATGGTGCTTGACGATCTCCCGCAGGCGGTCGCTGTCTGGGATGCTGGAGAGGATTTCTGCGCCGACCTGCGAGTGCATCTTCACCAGGTAGAACTCGTCCTCGGTGAGCGGGCCGGGCTTGCAGAGAATCTTTTCCGGCAAGATGAGTTTGCCGAGATCGTGGACGCGGGCGGCATAGACGACGTCCATCAGTTCGTCCTCTCTCATGCCGAGTTCGCGTCCCAAGGCTTCGACCTCGCGCGCGCAGGCCTCGCCGAGACCGGAGGCGTGCACTTCGCGTCCTTCCGAAGCCCGGCTGAGGGCAAACAGCGCGTCCATCAGCGATTCGCGGCTTTCAGCCGCAGCGCACATCTTTTTCAGCGTGGCGGTCAGTTCCTGGACCGACTCCGGCCCGCTGTGCTCGCGTTGTAAAAAGCCTTCGATGTAAGCGGTGAGCAGTTGCCGTTGCGCCACGGCGCTGCCGGCGCCGAGAAATTCCTCGGCGATCGAAACACAGTTTCCGCCTCCGCGCTTGGAGACATACATGCCGGCGTCGGCCACGCGCAGCACTTCCTCGGCGGAGGCGCCGTGTAGCGGGAAGCTGGCAACGCCGAAGCTGCCGGTAATGTTGCGCTCCATCAGCATGGGATCCGTTGCAAGCCACAGGCGCAGGCGCTCGGAAAGAATCTGGGCCTGCTCGACGCCGGTTTCCGGCATGAGGATAACGAATTCATCGCCGCCGTAGCGGGCGACGACGTTGGACTGTCGCGACTTCTGCTCCAGCAAGCGGCCCACTCTCGCGAGCACGAGGTCGCCTTCCAGGTGGCCGCTGGTGTCGTTCACCTCCTTGAACTTATCGAGGTCAACCAGCACCACCGAGAAGGGGCGTCCGGAACGCGAGGCGCGTTTCCACTCCGTCTGCAGGTTCTCTAGGAAGAAGCGGCGCGTCTTGATGCCCGTGAGGCTGTCGGTGATCGATTGCTGCTGCAGTTTCTGGAACACGAACGCATTATGCAGCGCAGTGGCCAGCAGGTCGGCGAGGGTTCGGAGGATCAGCACTTCCTGGTCAGCAAAGGCCTTCGGGCGGTGTGCCTCGATATTCAGAATGCCGAGCAGGCTCTCGCCGTAGGTCAGCGGCAGACAAAGAATAGAGCGTGCGTCGGGCAGGATGCCGGCGTGCTTGGCGTCTCCGTCCTGGATGAGAATCATCTCGCTGCTGCGCGCGCAACGGCCGATGATGCCGGCGCCCAGCGGGATGCGGCGGCCGGCGCAGGACGCGGTGGATCCCGCCTCCACCTTAATCTCGATCTCCTTGGTCACATAATCGAGCATGCCAATGCCGATATGCTCGAAATCGAAGTTCTTATGGATCTCGCCTGCCATCTCGGCCAGCATCTGTTCGGCGTCCTCGCTGGAAATGGCAGTTTTGGAGACAGTGTTCAGAAAGTCGAGATACCGTGAGCGGCGCTGCTCTTCCTTGAACAAGCGCGCGTTCTCCATGGCGACGGCGACCTGGCCGGCCGCGGTCTGGAGCAGTTCGAGGTCGCGCTGCTCGTAAACGAACTCGCGCTCAAAGTTCACTGCCGCCATCATCCCAACCGAGCGGTTGTTGGTGAAGATGGGGACCGCGCAACAACTTTTTGCCGGGATGTCGGGCACAAAGGTGAGCCCGAGGCGAGCGCGAACCGTTTCCATGTCAGAGCGGACCAACAAAGGCTGGCCACTGCGGATTACGGAGTCGGGCAGGGCATTGCCGACTTTGCGCGAGCGCTTGGGGCGAATCTCTCCCTTGACACACTCGAAGTCGAAACGCACTTCGTCCCCGTCGAGGAATGCGACGTAGAAGGTCTCGGTGTCGAAAAGGAGACCCAGTTCCTTGTGGATGGAGCGGAGAACCTCGTCGGGATCGAGACGTGAACTGATGACCTGGCCCATCTGGGTGAGCAGTTCGTACTCGCGGGTACGCCGCTTGGCGTCGTTCATGACCACGTAATTTTCCAGGGTCAGCCCGATCTGCATGGTCACGCCGAGCAACAGCCGCACCAGCGAGGTGCCCAGCATCTTGCGCGATTGATGGGGAATCACGACGACGCCGAAGTTATGGTTGCGGGTCTGCAAGCTGACGGCGCTGGCGCTCTGCACTCCGTAACCTTGCAGCAACTCCTGGCAGCGCTCGAAACGTCGGGGAGAGCCGGCCGGAAGCGGCTCACTCATTTTTGCGATGTCGCGAAAGGTAGCAAGACCGCCGCGCCGAAAGGCCACGTCGCTGAGATATTCGCCGGTGCCGTCGTTCTCCAAGGCAGCCATGAATTGCGGATCGAAGCCTTGAGCGACCGACGGCAGCACCGTCCGCCAGCGCTCGGAGATATACATCGCGGCGCGATCGCTGTGGCACAACCGCATCAGGCGGTCCAACACTTTTAGCATCGCCGGCGAAGCTTCCGCCGGACTGAGCAACGATGTGTTGTCCACGTCGAGTGTCGAGAAGACCAGCGCGTTCTCCTGCACCAGGCGGCGTTCGTGCTCGAACAGCACAATGATCATGGCGACGCCGACCAGCATCTGCGGCATGGTGCCGAGGAAATGACCGGCGCGGCCGAAGTAGCCTTCGAAGAAAGTCTGGAACTGGCGCACCACCAGCAGCGGCACCCACAGCAACAGCGACGCCGCCAGCAGTCGCAGCCCTAGCGCGTCACGCTGCGATCCCAGCCGGTAAAAGCGGACGGCGCTGAACGCCAGCACGAAGGCAAGGCCAGCTTCCAGTTCCAGGTGCGGTCGCGCGGCGGCCTGAAAGTGACCGTTGTCGAAATGCGCGAGCACGTCGTGAACGATGAGCAGGATGGCGCCGGCGGCAAACAGTGCGTCGGACCAGTGGAGACGGTCGTCCTCCTGCACCAGGCGAGTAGAAATGTAGATGGCAAAAGCTACGCCGCAGAACAGCAGCTTCGAAGCCAGGTAGGCGTACACACTCTCGTGACCGAAAAAAGTCCAGGCCAGCACCGCGTACTGCAGGCAATAGGCGCCCCAGGCATACTGCCAAGCGCGGAAATAACGTTCCCGGGCCTGCCCGTAGAGATAGCTGAAGACAAAGAAAAACAGCAGGGCAAAGATGCCCGGGACAATGACAATCCCGATGAATACGTTGTCCATGGCGCGCTCTGCTGCTCGTTCGAATCGCTGGGCGGTTTCACGCGCCCAGCAGGCAAGGTTCAATCCTGTGGATCGAACCAGGCGGGGCGCACCTTCGGCTCCGACCTGGTCCAATCGCCTTGCCGGCTAAAGGTGGCGCAAATATATGAGGTTTGACCGGGCCGGTCAATGAGGTAAATGCATAAGCACAGGTAACTTAGGTCACTTGCAAAAGCGCAAATGGGCTAGCCCGAAGAGCGCTTCTCGATCTTGGCCCAAGTGTCCTTCAGGGCGACGGTGCGGTTGAAGACCGGCTTGCCCGGCGTAGAGTCCGGATCGACGCAAAAGTAGCCGAGCCGCTCGAACTGGTAGCGGCTGCCGGGAGCGCTGCCCGACAGAGACGGCTCCAGCTTGGCGCTGCTGACGACCTCCAGCGAGTTGGGGTTGATGTTGGAAGTGAAATCTTTGCCCGGTTCGACCTGGCTGGGATCTTCCTTGTTGAAGAGCGTCTCGTAGAGACGAACTTCGCTCTCGACAGCGTGCGAAGCGGACACCCAGTGAATGGTGGACTTCACTTTGCGGCCGTCAGGCGTGTTGCCGCCGCGCGTGGCCGGATCGTAAGTGCAGTGGACTTCAACCGCCTCACCCTGCGCATTTTTCACCACCCCGGTGCAGGTGATCAGATATGCGTAGCGCAGCCGGACCTCGCGTCCGGGAGAGAGGCGAAAGTACTTGGGCGGCGGCACCTCGCGGAAGTCGTCCTGCTCAATGTAGATCTCGCGCGAAAAGGGCACCTTGCGCGTGCCCGCGCCGGGGTCCTCGGGGTTGTTGACCGCGTCGAGCTCTTCGCTCTGCCCTTCGGGGTAGTTATCAATCACGACCTTGAGCGGGCGCAGCACGGCCATGGCGCGCGGGGCGCGTTTATTCAGGTCTTCGCGGACGAAGTGCTCCAACATGGCCAGATCGACGATGCCGTTGGTGCGCGACACGCCGACCGACCACACAAAGTTGCGGATCGCCTCAGGCGTATAGCCGCGGCGCCGGATGCCGGAGATGGTGGGCATGCGGGGATCGTTCCAGCCGCTTACGTACCCTTCATTGACCAACTGCAGCAGCCTGCGCTTGCTGAGGAGCGTGTAAGTCAGGTTCAGGCGGTCGAACTCGATCTGCTGCGACGGGAAGATGCCGAGGTTCTCGATGTACCAGCGGTAGAGTGGCTGATGGTCGGCAAACTCCAGTGTGCACATGGAGTGCGTGACTTTTTCGATGGAGTCGGACTGCCCATGGGCGTAGTCGTACATCGGGTAGATGCACCACTTGTCGCCGGTGCGGTGATGCGATGAGTGCAGGATGCGGTACATCACCGGGTCGCGCAGGTTCATGTTCGGTGACGCCATGTCAATTTTGGCGCGCAGGCATTTCGCGCCATTGGGGAACTCGCCATTCTTCATGCGCGTGAAGAGGTCGAGATTCTCGTCAACGCTTCGATTGCGATAAGGGCTTTCGCGGCCGGGCTCAGTCAGGGTGCCGCGGTATTCGCGGATCTCGTCGGCGGAGAGATCCTCAACGTAGGCCTTGCCGTCTTGGATCAGCTTGACGGCCCATTCGTAGAGCTGGTCAAAGTAGTCGGAGGCATAGTAGAGGCCGTCCCACTCAAAGCCGAGCCAGCGCACGTCCTCTTGAATGGAATCCACATACTCCTGCTCTTCCTTTTCGGGATTGGTGTCGTCGAAGCGCAGGTTGGTGCGCCCGCCGAACTCGTCAGCCAGACCGAAGTCGATGCAGATGGCCTTGGCGTGCCCGATATGCAGGTAGCCATTGGGTTCGGGAGGAAAGCGCGTCTGCACGACCGCGTCGCCGAATTTCTTGGTGCGCAGGTCTTCGACAATCCGCTCGCGCAGAAAATTCGACGCGGCGGGCGCGGGATCGGGCGCGTTGACACCAGGCTTAGGGTGAGTTGCCATGATTGACTAAGAATCTATGCCGAATCCATCATTTTAGTGGATTTCGCGAATCGGTGCGCGATCCGGGGCTGGGGTGGCGCAGGCCTTCAGGCCTGCGAATTAACAGCAGCAAGATGAGCCGGTTTTAGCCGCTGAGGTACCTCGTCCAACTGAAAGTTACGCCGCGGACGGCTGCCCCTACTTGAGTTTCTCGATCGCCTGCTCGATTCGCGCCAGTGTTTTCTCTTTCCCCAGCACTTCCAGGGTTTCAAACAGCGGCGGGGCATTCTTGCGGCCGCAGACGGCAACCCGGATAGGCTGGAACATCTGCCCGGCTTTCAGCTTCAGCTCCTGGGCGGCGGCGCGGAGGGCAGCGTCGAGCGGGTCGTGCCGGAACTCGCCGGCTGGAATATTGCCCAGCACCTCTCGCGCCTTCTGCAGCGCCCTGAGCGCCATCTCCTTGTCGCCCTTCTGCGGGACAAGTTCATTGGGGTCGTAGGGCGGAAGCTGCTCCACGAAGAAGAAATCGGCGACCCCGAGCGCGTCTTTCAGCAGCTTGATGCGCTCGCGTACCAGGGGCGTAATCTTGGCCATCTCTTCAAGGGAGACGCTGAAGCCGGCTTCGCGCACAACCGTCAGCAAGCGCGTGCATAGGTCTTCGATGGGTAGGGCACGGATGTGCTCGGCGTTGAGCCAGAGCGCCTTGGGATCGAAGGTCTCCTCCGGCGTCGCGGCGGGCTCTTTAAAATTCACCACCGCGTTGGCGCGGTTGATGCCCTCCAATGAGAACAGGCCAACCAGTTCCTGGCGTGTCAGGAACTCGCGGTCATTCTTGGGCGACCAGCCGAGCAGGCACAGGAAGTTGACGAACGCCTCGGGCAGAAATCCGGCGTCACGATAGGTAGTGACGCTCACCACGGGCCCGTGTTTGCGCTTGGAGAGCTTGGTGCCGTCGGGCGCGACCAGCAGCGGCAGGTGCGCGAACTGCGGCGGCGCGGCGCCGGCGGCTTCAAAGATCAGCACGTGTTTGAAGGTATTGGTGAGGTGGTCCTGGCCGCGGATGATGTGGCTGATGCGCAGGTCGGCATCATCGGCGCACGACGCCATGTGATAGGTCGGCATGCCGTCGGAACGCAGGAGGGCAAAATCCTCGATGTCGGCGGTGGACTTTGCCTGCTCGCCGTAAACCGCGTCGTCGAAGCGAACGATGCGCTCGGAGTCGCGCGGCACGCGGAAACGCAGCGCGAAGGGCTCGCCGGCGGCGGCGCGGCCGTCGCTTTCTTGGCGTGAGAGTTCGCGCGCGCCGGGGTTGAAGAGCCACGCCCCCTGCTCGCTCGGCTTGGGGCTGTCGCCGGCGTGCGCCGGGGTAAAATCGCGGTAGGCGAGGCCCTTCTGAAAAATGGCTTCCGCCACCTGCTTATGCAGCGCGAGTCGTTCGGACTGGCGATATTGCTCGTCCCAGCCAAGGCCAAGCCAGGTCAGGCCTTCGAAGATCGAGGTGAGCGACGCTTCCGTGTTGCGCTCCACGTCGGTGTCGTCCACGCGGAGGATCATGGTGCCCTGGTTATGGCGGGCATAAAGCCAGTTGAAGATGAAAGTGCGCGCGCTGCCGACGTGCAGAAAGCCGGTGGGCGACGGCGCGAAGCGAACGCGGAGCAT
>DASSIZ010000090.1 GCA_035691485.1 Terriglobales bacterium | reverse complement strand
GTCTCGTCGCAGCGAGTAAACATCGGACAGTTTCGGCAATCCTTAAAAATTTTGTCCGGGAGCACGGCATGCGGAACTTCGACGAAGCCCAGGCGTCCGAAATATTCCGGCGCGCGCGTGAACAGGCACACTTGCGCGATCTGGTGCTCTTCGGCTTCCTTCAGGAGCGCGTCGATCAACTGGCTTCCGGCCCCCTGGCCTTGCGCTTCGCGCGCGACGGCAATGGACCGCACCTCCGCCAGATGTTGCCCGTACAAATGCAAAGCGCCGCAGCCGATCACCTTGTTCTTGTGCTCGACCACGGTGAAGTCGCGCACGTTCTCGCAAAGCTCGCCCACCGTCCTGGGCAGCAGCAGACCGGCGTCGGCATAGTGGGAAATCAAGGCATGGATCGACGGAACGTCCGGCAGGATTGCCTTTCTGGCCCGAATTTTCCGCTTGCCGAATCCCATCAGCGTTTCTTGTCGGCCACGACAGCGGCCTGCAATCCGAGTTTCTTCTCCACCTCGCCCAGCGCAAGGTCGAGGATTTTCACGCCTTCATCCACTTGTTTTTCGGTGATGATAAACGGCGGCAAAAAGCGCAACACAGTGTCGTGCGTGCAGTTGATGACCAGGCCGCGCGCCAGGCAGGCATCGACCACGTCCTTGCCCGGTATTTTGAGTTGAAGCGCCAGCATGAGCCCGATCCCGCGAGCCTCCGCCACCGATCCATGTTTCCGCTTCAGCGTTTCCAGCTGCTCGCGAAAATATTTGCCGACACGACGAACGTTAGCCAGCACCTTATCGCCCTGCAAAGTGTCGAGTACGGTTACAGCCACGGCACAAGCCAGCGGGCCGCCGCCAAACGTAGTGCCATGCAGGCCGGGCTTCATCGCCGCAGCAACGTGCTCGCGGGTAAGAATCGCGCCCAGCGGCAGTCCGGACGCGATCGGCTTCGCCAGCGCGAGCACGTCGGGGGTGACGCCAAACTTCTGGAACGCGAACATGTCGCCGGTGCGCCCCAGGCCGCACTGGATCTCGTCGGCGATCAGCAGCGCGCCAAGCTTGTCCGCCAGTTGGCGTGCGGCGGAAAAAAATTCAGGCGTCACCGGGTTGATCCCGCCCTCGCCCTGGATGGGTTCGATGATCACCGCGCACACGCTGCCGTCGAGTTTCTTCTCCAGGTCGGCAACGTCGTTGAATTTTGCGAAGCGCACGCCCGGCAGGAGCGGCTCGAAAGGCTCGCGATATTTCTTGGTCGCCGTGGCCGCCAGCGCGCCCGCGGTGCGGCCGTGGAACGAATTATCCATGGCGACAATGCGCCACGGAGCCTTGGCGCCATTCTTGTTGTGCAAACGCGCATAAGCACGCGCCAGCTTCAGGGCGCCCTCGATGGCTTCGCTGCCGCTGTTGCAGAAGAAGGCGCGGTCCAGGCCGGACAGCCTGGTAAGCCGCTCCGCGAGCGCCGCCTGGTAGTCGTGATAAAAGAGGTTCGAGATGTGCACCAGCCGCGGCGCCTGCTTGCGAATGGTCTCGGTCACCGCCCGGTGGTTGTAACCGAGCGCGCACACTCCGATGCCGCTCAGCCAGTCCAGGTAGCGCCGGTCGCGGTCATCCCACAGATAACAACCCTGGCCACGGCGAAACAGCACGCGCTTGCGATCGTAGGTGGGCAGCAAAAGCTTCGCTTCCGCCCTCGCTACGGCTTCGAGATTCACGTTACCAACTCCGTTCCCACCTGGATTGCACCCCGCGCAAGCCCGCTCAACGCTTCCATCTCCGCCCCCGGCAGAATGTGCACCGAAACAACGCCGCCGGCCAGCGCGCGCTGGCATGCTTCCAGTTTCGGCAGCATCCCACCGCGGACGATCCCGGCATCGCGCAGCGCCGTGATTTCATTTGCCGGCAGGGTGCGGATCACCGACTGGTCGGCATTCATCACGCCACCCACATCGGTCAGAAATGCCAGCCGGGCAGCGCCGCAGGCGACGGCGCAGGCAGCCGCCATCTGGTCGGCATTGATGTTGTAATACTCGCCGTCGGCGCCCAGCGCCAGGCTGGCGATCACCGGCACCGCACCGGCTTCCCAGATCGCGTTCAACCACTGCGGATTAACCGACGAAATCTCGCCCACGAATCCGAGGTCAACAGCGCCGTTCTCCCGCTTGCGCGCACGAAAGCTGAGACCGTCTCCACCGCACATCCCGACCGCCGGCTGCTCCAGCTTGCCGAGAGCGCCAACCAGCTTCTTATTGATCCCGCCAGCCAAGACCATTAACGCCGCATCCCGCGTTTCGGCATCGGTGACGCGCAAACCGTGAACAAATTCGCTCTTCTTGCCCAACCGCTCCAGAAGCCGTGTCAGCGCCTTGCCGCCGCCGTGAACGACGGCAACCTGCTGGCCCGCCTGAGCCATGCTCGCAACGCACCGGGCGCAGCGGTCAATGGCAACGGGGTCATCGATCAGCGTGCCGCCAATCTTAACCACCAGTCTCAATGAATCGCTCCTGATACGTAGCTGGCCTGTGTCGCCGCCGCCACGTAAGCGGCGCGCGGGAACCGGCTGCGGGTAGCGGGCACCGGAACCAGCCCCTCCCGCTCATCCCAGCCGTACATCAGGTTCATGTTCTGCACTGCCTGTCCCGCCGCACCCTTGATCAGGTTGTCGATGCAGGACACCAGCATCACGCGTTTGTTGTCGGGAGCCAGCACCCAGCCGATATCGCAGAAATTCGAATGTTGCGAGTGCTGGATCTCCGGCAGCCGGGGCGGAGCATAGATACGCACGAACGGGCTGCTTGCATAAAAGTCGCGGATCAGCTGCTCCAGTTCCAGCGCGCTGACCGTCCGTTTCAGGTGGGTGTAAATACTGGACAGAATTCCGCGGCGGATCGGCAACAGGTGCGTACTGAACGCCAACTGCTCCGGCGCAAGCTGCAGTTGCTCCAGGATCTCGCCCGCGTGACGGTGGGTGAATGCAGAGTAGGCGCGGAAATTCTCCGCCGTCTCGACGAAATGTGTCTGTTGGGTCGGCGCCTTGCCGGCGCCGGACACGCCGGACTTGGAGTCGCAAACCACCCCGTGCTCCACGTCGAGCAGCCCTGATGCCATCAGCGGCGCCAGCGCCAGGATCACCGAGGTCGGATAGCAGCCGGGGTTGGCGACCAGTTGCGCCTCCGGCAGTTTCGCCCGGCAGAGTTCGGGCAGGCCGTAAACCGCCTTGCGCATCACGGCATCGCAGGCCGGGGTGCCAACGTCGTGGAAGCCGTACACGGCGGCGTTCTCGTGCCGATGCAGACGCCAGGCGCCGCTCAAGTCGATCACGCGTAGCCCGCGCTCGATCGCCTCCGGCACCCACTGGCGCGACACTTCGTGGGGCGTGGCCAGGAACAGCAGGTCGACTCCCTGTTGGTGGAGCAGACGCCAGGAAAAGGGATGGATCGGGACGGCAGTCCCGTCCACCGGGGAAATGATCTCCGCCGGACCTTGTCCGTTGTCGCCTTCGCGCGACAGCAGCAGAGGCGGTTTCATGCGCGGGTGTTGGTACAGGATGCGGGTGAGTTCCTGTCCCGAATACCCGGTGGCGCCGACGACGGCGGTTTGCAGTTCTGCGCTCATGAACTCCTTCATCTACCTTCCGGAATAATTATTCAGACCATGAATATTTATGCGCCCAGCGCCGCCCCCTGTCAACCCTAAAATCAGGTACATAGCGCCTGGGGCGGGAGGTCCCCGAACGTCACTGCCAGGATCGTGGCCGGAAGCCGCACACCCTTTAGCTCCGTAGTTTAGTGCGAAGATTTGCTTGTCATGCTTGGAACAGACGCACATTTGAAAACCCGGGCAAATGTGGGCGGCCGCTCTATCTTCAGCCTGCACGGGGGCCACTGAATCTTCCGCCGCCGCCGCTGCATCTCATTGAATGAGCGTTGGTTGGGTCTTTCCGCCCGGTTTGTGTTTTGCCCTGCTGGGGCGTATATTTGTAAACGACTGCTGTGTCGGACAGCTTCGGCGACGATACCCAGTGGGCGAGAGCCCACTTTTTATTTGAGTAGGGGCGATGGCGGCGGATCTGGAGCACGTGCGGCAAATCGCGGAACGGGTCACTGCATCCCAGGGTCTTGAATTAGTCGATCTCGAGTTCCGCGGCGGCGGCAAGGCCCGGCTGCTTCGGCTCTTCATTGACAAACCCGGCGGCGTCACCCACGAGGACTGTGCCTTCGTCAGTCGCGAGTTGGGGACCATCCTGGATGTCGAGGACGCCATCCCGGGTGGTTCGTACACGCTTGAGGTTTCTTCGCCGGGGCTGGATCGCAAGCTGGTGAAGGCTGCGGACTATGAGCGCTTCGCCGGCAATCGGGTGCGTGTCAGCACTCGCGAGCCGGTGGAGGGCAACCGGCACTTCGACGGCCGGTTGCAGGGACTCCGCGATGGCCGCGTAGCGGTGGAAGTCAGCAGCAAGAAATTGCCGGCGCGGATCGTTGAGATCGAACTGGGCAACATCGACAAGGCAAACCTGGTTCCTGAATTTTGATTGCGGAACTGCCGATCGGCGGAAGTGCCGAACTTAGCTTCCGCAATTCCGCAGTTCAGCAATCGGGCAAGTGGAAGATTTATGGCGAGCGAGCTTTACAACACCATTGACGCACTCAGCCGCGAGAAGGGCATTGATCCGCAGATTGTGGTCAGCGCGGTGGAAGACGCAATTGTCGTCGCCACCCGCAAGTACTACAAGACGCAGGAAAACCTTTGCGCCGAGCTTGACAAGGACACGGGACAGATCCGCGCCTTCGTGGTCAAGCAGGTGGTGGAAACTCCGGAACAGATCGAGGACCCAACCAACCAGATCACCCTCGAGCAGGCCCGCCGTCTTGACCCGAACGCCGAGGCCGGAGGCGAGTTGCGCATTCCCAAGGCCACCGACGTCCTCGGTCGCATTGCCGCGCAGCTGGCCAAGCAGGTGATCTTTCAGAAAGTGCGCGAGGCGGAACGCGATACGGTTTACAACGAGTACATCTCCCGTGTCGGCGAGATCGTCAACGCCACCGTCAAGCGCGTCGAAGGACCGGACCTGATTTTCGACATCGGCAAGGCGGAATCGCGCATGCCGCGTAAGGAACAATCGCGCCTGGAATCTTTTGCCTCCGGCGAGCGGGTGCGCGTCGTCATTACCCGCGTTGAGAAAGCCTCCAAGGGACCGCAGGTGGTGGTTTCCCGTGCCGCGCCCGAACTGGTGCAGCACCTCTTCCAGACCGAGGTGCCGGAAATTTATGACGGCACGGTGGTCATTCGCGCCATTGCCCGCGAAGCCGGCGAGCGCACCAAGATCGCGGTCATGTCCAAGGACAAGGACGTGGATGCCGTCGGCGCCTGTGTCGGCATGAAGGGCATGCGCGTGCAGTCCATCATCCGCGAGCTGCGCGGCGAAAAGATCGACATCATCGAGTACCACGAAGATGCGGTTACCTTCGCGGAAAAGGCGCTACAGCCGGCCAAGGTCAGCCGCGTCACCGTGCTTGATTCCGGCGAGAAGCACCTTGAGGTCATCGTCGACGACAGCCAACTCTCGCTGGCCATCGGCAAGAAGGGGCAGAACGTCCGCCTTGCCGCCAAGCTGCTGGGCTGGAAGATCGACATCAAGAGCGAGGAAGAGAAGCGGCAGGAGGTGGAGCAGCAGATGTCGGCGCTGCTGCCGCCGGCCACCACGCCGCTGGAGAAGGTCGAGGGCCTGGGCGAGGGCCTGGTGGAGAAGCTCACCGCCGCGGGCGTGACCACGGTCGAGGCCCTGGCCGATATGACGCCGGAGCAGCTCGAGGAGATCCCCGGCATCGGCCCGAAGACAGTGGAAAAAATCAGTATCGCGGTCAATAATTACTTCTCCAGCCTGGAAGCAGGCGGAGCAACGGCCGAAGCAACTCCCCAGGAAGCCTCCGGAGAAGCGGTCGCGGAAGCGCCGGCCGAGGGCGAGAGTGCGCCCCCGGCGGAAGCGGCGGGGG
>DASSIZ010000089.1 GCA_035691485.1 Terriglobales bacterium | reverse complement strand
ACGCTCAACAATCTGTCGGAACTGCTGGAAGTGGTGGATACGGCTGACGCCGACCCGACGCGGCAGGCGGAGGAAGCATGGCAGGAACTGCGGGCGAAGCTCGCCGAGCAGCTGCATTGATTCTCCGCGCTCGAGGGCGAGCGCGCTCCAAGTTTACGGGTTGTTGGAGCGCGTTCGTGTGTATTGATTGTCCGCGCTCGAGGGCGAGCGCGCTCCAACCGCGTCGCAAAAAAGCGCTCGAGGGCGAGCGCGCTCCAACCGCGTCGCAAAAAAGCGCTCGAGGGCGAGCGCGCTCCAACAATCCGAGCGCGCTCCAAGCCAGGCTAGTCGCCCAATACGGTCTCGGTTTCCTCGTGGTGCGCGGACTTCGCGTTCGAGGGCGAACGCGCTCCATCGTTGCCGTTGGCGGGAGCGAGCGTAGTCAGCGGGATGAAACCTTCCGGCTGTTTCTCCTTCAGCACCACTTCGCGGTAGAGCTTGGCCATTTTTTCGTTGTAGGCGGGATCGCTCTTCTGACGAGCGTCGCGAGCGCGGATCTTTTCCTCGCGCGCATTCTTGGCGATGCCCAGGTGTTCGAGGTCGTGTTGCTCTTCCTCGGTGACAAGGTCGCGGTTGAGCTTGAGCGCCTTCAGTTGTACGCCGTCGCTGATGGAGACTTTCTTGCCGCCGGCAAAGATTTCATGCCGCCCGTGCTCGTCGTACCACTTGGTGAGGGTGGCGGTCATGTGCATCTTCTCGATGATGTTCCGCCAGCCCACGCCGGTGTTGTAGGCGCAGAAGCTGATCTCGCCTTCCTGCGTGGCGTAGGGAATGATGCACTGCTCGGTGCGGCGGAAATCGTAGTTGAACAGGTCCTGGAACCACATGCCGGCGACGAACAGGATGTTCCAGCGGTCCTTGCGGCGCTTCTCGACGTCTTCCAGAGAACGGTCGCTGGTGACCTTGCCGTAGGCGCCGCTCTGCGCCTTCTTGGACAGGCCGAAGCCTTTGTCGAACTTCATCAGCAGATCGAAGATGGTGAAGTGCGTAGTGGTCTTGAACGGGTTGTAATTGCGCAGCACCGCCAGCGCCATGCCCAGGGAGGCCATTTTCTTGCTGCGGCCGCCGTCGGTGATCTTGGCCACATCTTTCGCCAACTGATCCGCGTTGAGGAAGCCGGTAATCGGAGCAGCTTCCCGGGTTTCCTTGTCCACCATGATGCCCATGCCGACGCCGCAGTTGGGATGGCAGCCGCAACTGAGCTGTCCCCACTCCGCCGTAGGACCATGCACCTGGTCAGCAAAATCCGAGAAGGTGGACATAAACGACAGCGGGAACCAGTCGCGCGTCGGCTCGCCGAGCCCGGTCATGCTCTTGACGTCGTGCGCCAGGTGGGACAGGGTGTAGCGCTGCGCGACCCGCCGCTCGTCGGTGATCGCTTCATCGCGGCCGGTGAACGAGACCGGCTGGAAGGAAATGAACGAGATCACTTTGGGGTTATCGAGAGCAAACTTGACCAGGTTTCCAACCTGTTCGTTGTTAATGCCATTGACGATGGTGACCACGGGAACGATGTCAACGCCGGCTTCATACAGGTTCTCGATGGCCTTCAACTTAACGTCGAACAGGTTGCCGACTTTGCGGTGCGCATTGGCGGCGTTGCCGATGCCGTCGAACTGCAGGTAGGCGTAGCGCAGGCCCGCTTCGGCGGCCTGCTTGCAGAATTCCTTGCTCTTAGCGAACTCGATGCCGTTGGTCGCCGCCTGAACGGAGTTGTAGCCGACTTTGCGCGCGTAGCGCACGGCGTCCAGAAAGTAAGGCGAGAGCGTGGGTTCGCCGCCGGAGAACTGCACTGACATCTGCCGCTTCGGCTTGATGGAGATGGCGTTATCGAGTACGGTCTTGATCTCGTCCCAAGTCAATTCGTGCACGAACCCGACCTGGTTGGCATCCATGAAGCAGGGATCGCACATCATGTTGCAGCGATTGGTCAGGTCCACGGTGAGGACGGCGCCGCGGCCCCACTTCACGGTGCTGGTGCCGTGGTTGTGCAGCTTCTCGTCATTGTGCGCACGCATGTCGCGTCCCGGGAACACGGCTTCGATGTGCCGGAACATCGCCGGGTCGATGGACATGACGTCTTCGAAGTGGCCGTGCTCGGGGCAATCCTTGACCATCAGGATCTTGCCGTCGCGCTCGATGATCTGGGCTTTGATCTCGCCCACTTTTTCATTGAGCAGAATCTCGTGGGGCAGTTTGCCGTCGAGGATCTGCTGACGGATTGCAGGGACGCACTTGGGGCAAAGGGAGTCGGTGGCGCGGGGCCATCCGAGAGGAGGCTTCTGCTTTTCGTAGGACTTCAGAAGTGGTTTGTCGGACCATTGGGGAATGAACGAGGGCTTCTGGTTGAAGCGGTTGCCAAACTCAAACACCTTCCAGCCCGCCTTCGCGGCACACACCAATCCCAACTCGACAAACTTGATCGGCTTCGGCATCTTCAATCACCCTTTCGCGGTGGCATAACGACAGACTAAATAGAAAGAAATGCACTCGACGAAGTAAACCGCCAGCGCCGCCCCACGGCCGACGCGTAGCTGTCCCACGAAGGTGATGCTACCGGCTGCAGCCCAGCTATCTCATTCATAAAGCATGAAAAGGAAGGTTTTAGCAGCCCAGTGGCGCACATCTGCATTAAACGGAGGCGATCGTTCGATGGGCTAACTGCTTGAAAATAAGGAGAATTGTTGAACCGGTGCTCTCCTGCCTGAAGCTTGGCGCCAGTACTCGCGATTACCAAGGGATGAACGGGAGCAAGTGCGGCGAGTCGCGACCCTACGGTTGGCCGGCATCACCGGTAATGTAGGCAGGAATTCTTTGCTGGATCCGCTTCAGAGAACTGGGCGCATGGCGCTTGAGCAGGCGGAGGAAATCGGGGGTGAATTCACGCAGGACATAGCCCGTGGCTTCACCCTGCATGGCACCCAGCATGCCTGTGAAGGTCCTGCCTGCGGAACGCTGTCCCTCGGGAGTCCAGGCCACCGAAAGTGATTCCGTGAAGGCGGTGCTCAACATTCCCGCGGAATTGAACACCGAGTTGCCGTTGTCATCGCGGGTGACAAACACGCGGCCCACGGCATGCAATACGCGTTTCGCCTTCGACCCTTTGTACATCGCGAAATAGCGAGGATCCTGGTGCAGCAGCGTGGGAAACAAGAAGGTTCCGAAGAAGGCTCGCGTTTCGGTGCCGGCTACGGAAGCGCCAAAGCGCTTGCCCCACCCTTCCATGCCGCCGCCGTAAGCATGAGGGTCGCCCCAAGCCTGGGCCCAAGTTGCGTCGTAAACCGCGCCGGCAAAGGTGTAGGGAGAGGTTGTGTGGTGGACGAAGCTTTCAAATTTCTCGTGCGGTGTCAGCGGGCGAAACGGAGCATCAACCGGAGCCACCAGCCACCAGGATTGGGTGGTTGTGGATCGAATCGCTATGGACTTTTCCGTCATCGATCGTGAGACAGAGGCGGAGGGCGCATCCGGCAAACCCGTAAAGGATGCAGTAGCGTCGGGCCCGGAAGCGACGATGGTCTGCGCCCTCGCCGACGCGGTCCACAACAGCGTCATGGTGAGACATGTCACCGCACTGAAACGAGCCTTGCTAATGCGGAAAATCAAGAGAGCTAACCCCGGTTACTACTTATGAACTAAGAAGGCAAAATGCGGCGGCGGGTTTGTAGGCCTAAGGTATTACGACAGTGGAAAACGTACGGCAGAGCAGCTTCGGCCGGCATCTCACTTCTGGGCCCCCAGTAACGCCAAAGGTACGAACGATTGCTCAGGAAATAACAGTCGTCCGATAATGGATGGGCCTGGCACCGTCCTGCGAGCGTGGAAGAGTGCAATGACTCAATCCGACAAAGGTTCCTCGCGACCGCCTTTCGGGGACGCCGGAAGGAAGCTGGAAGAAGCTGCGCGCCGACTGGAGCAGGAGACGGAAAAATTTATCCGCTACCTGAACGACGAGGTGGTGCCGGAAGTTCGCGAGCACTCCAGCAGGGGCCTGCGAAAGGCGTCGAAAGAACTGGCAAAGTTCGCGGATTACCTGGAAGAGACGCAGAAGAAACCCCGATAGGCACCCGGTATCGGCGGTCGCCCAAAGCGGTGGGCTCTCGCGGAACGCTGAAAACCTCCTTTGTATGCATCGCTGCTTCTTTGCTGCTCGCCGGGTGCGGACACAAGAAGCAGGCGCGAGCGCCGATTCCGCCGCCACCCCCGCCCATCACAGTCGAAGCCCCGCCTGAGACGGCGAAAATTCCACCCGCTCCGGCCCCTGACGTCAAGCCGTTGTTCGTGCAATTGGGAAAGGCAAGCTGGTACGGAGCTCCTTTCCACAATCGCAAGGCCGCGAACGGCGAGACTTACGACATGAACGCCATGACGGCGGCGCACCTGACACTGCCGCTGAACACGGTGGCGCGAGTGACGAACATGAAGTCGGGACAATCCGTGGTGGTGCGAATTACCGACCGCGGACCTTTCGTGGAAGACCGAATCATCGACCTATCGGCAGCGGCGGCAAAAGCGATCGATGTCTGGCGGCGCGGCGTGGCGCAGGTGAAGGTAGAAGTGCTGGAGTCGCCGGCCACGATTCGCACCGGGGGGCGCTGGGCGGTGCAACTCGGCGGATTCCCCGAAGAAGAAGAAGCGCGCCGCATCCAGAGCACGCTGGCGCGACGGTATCACACCGCGAAAGTGCTGGCGTTCAGCAGCCCCGTCGGCGACTGGTGGGTGCGGGTGCGGGTGCTCGGAGACGACAAGCGACGGGCGCAGGAGATTGCCGACAGCAGCCCAGCGTCGCGAGATCACACCTTCCTGGTGAGGCTGGACTAGTTTCTGGTGGGCGGCACGGCTAAAGCCGTGCCCTACCCAAACGATTTATGAGATAACTTGTAGAAACTTATGTCTGACTGCCTTTTCTGCAACATGATCGCGGGCAAGACACCATGCAAAAAAGTTTTCGAAGACGAAGAAGTAATCGTTATCGAAGACATCCGGCCGCAGGCGCCGACACACGTGCTGGTGATTCCCAAAAAACATATTCGCGGACTGAAGGAAGCCACGGCTGAAGATGCGCAGCTTATCGGGTACTCGCACCTGGTGGCGGCGAAAATTGCGCGCGAGCGCGGCATCGAGGATGGCTACCGGACGGTGTACAACGTGGGGCCACGAGTGGGGCAGTCCGTCTTTCACCTGCATCTCCACTTGATCGGCGGACGCGACATGAAGTGGCCGCCGGGATAATCAGCTTTCAGCTCAAGCTGCGAACACTGTCGACCTGTGCCCCGTGAACGAGCGCTGCCAAACCGCCGCCAAGAGGGCGAATTGTGGCAGCAGACGCGCGCAGCCGTCCACCATTTCTTCAATCTCCTTCCATTGCTCGGGGGTGACCTTGCCGGCAGCGGCGCGATGATCGCGCACCGGCAATCCGTTCAGGAGTCCCAAAGCGCGTTTGTTGATGTGGTCGCGAGCGCTCAGGAACGAATCTTCGCGCATGACTTTCTTGGCATCAACCCAGATGGAGGCCAGGTACCCGGGAAACGGCGACAGCACGCGCAGCAGGCTCATGACGTGGCCGGCGCCGCCGGTGGTCTTCTTAATGTCGTTGTAGATGAGCCAGACGCGGAGGCCGGCATCGCGCTCGTTGGGGACGTGCAAGGTCACCAGGCGCGACATGGCCGAGACCTGCTTGCCGGCGCTGATCCGTCCCGGCTGTCCGCCGGAATATCCGCGTTGCGCCAGGCGCGTAAACAGGAGCATGCGTGGCAAAGCGCGCACAAAGATGCCGACGATGGCGGCGAGTTGCTCCACGTCATCGGGCGGGAATTTCTGTTCGGCGAGCACGCGTTGCTGGTCGGAAAAACGCCAACCGTCACTGACCGCAAGGGAGCGGGCAAATTCCTCCATCGCCAACCCGGCGGCGTGAAATTCGCGGGAACGCGCCACCGGGGCCAGATCGTGCCACATCACTTTCAGGTACTCAGGAATTCCAGCGGCCATCTTGAACAGCGAAGGGACGAAGGGAAGATCCAGACTGCAGCGGATTTCGGTGTAAATGCGGCGCAATTCCGGCGCCAGTTCTTGTTCTTCGTAGAGCCGTGTCAGGGCCATGGGGAACCGCCTCTGACAGATTGGACGTGAGCAGCAGGTCGATAGTTGCTAGCTTGGGCGCCGGTAACGAAAAAGCGCCTGTGGACGGCCGGGTCGGCGGTCGCGCTAGACGTGGTAGGCCCCAATGAGCAACAGGCCGAAAGCTATGCCCTGCGCAAGTTCGCTCCAGCCCAGGCGTCTGACCGCGAGCGGTTGCGCTCCGGGTTTTAACCAGAGGAATCCGCGCGCGAGCAAGGGAACGAACGCGGCCAAACCGAGCGCCGGCAGCAATTGAGCACGAACAACCGCCAGAAGAGCCGCGATCATGAGCAATTGGCCAAGGAAGAACGCCCGACCAAGCCGAAATTTTTCCCGCCACGCGGCTGCGCGAGCGGCGTGGATTCGCAGCTGGACGAAGTGTATCTGGTTGCCGGCGAACATCCAGTTGGCTGTCCAGAGGCCAAGCGCGCGTGAATCGAGCCTGCCCGTGATGACGTACCACGCCGCAGGCGCGACAGCCGCCAGACCGATGGCGCCGATCAACTGTGCCGGCATGCGCGCGCGACGCCCGAGCGTCTTGAGCAGCGCCTGGACAACGAATGCGACCGCCGCCAAGGCGCCCAGCGCCAGCAAACCACGATTGGCGCCGTCCCACAACAAGGCGGCGATGCACAACATGGCTATGGATGCCAGCAGGGTGGTGGCGAGGAGCAGCCAGTTCGTTTCCGACGCCGATTGGGAACGGATCGGGGAGGTGCCCAGGGCGATTTCAGCCGGGGCGCGCATCCAGAACAAGGCCAAGGAGGCAATAGTGAGGAGAGCCAGCGGGAGCCAATTCTGCGCCACCGAGAGGCCTGCAAAGCCGCCGGTGACGAGCGGAATGAGGAGCAGGCCCCAGGCGCCGTGTTCGCGGGGGATGAGCAGCGTGCGCATGCGTGCTCCGGATACGGCGGCAGCCGGTTTGGCGGCGCTCGCAGTCATGTCCGACAGGTTAGTGATCATTCTCACCCCGAGCTGTGACTTCTTGTCCGGCCGGCCTGCACTCCGCGATCGCGGGTTCTAGACCTGGCGCGAGTCGCTGATCACCGCGATTGCCTTGCGCGCCTTGAGCGCTTCGCTGCGTGGCTCGTAAACGCAGAACGGTTCCTCATCGAGGTAATCGCCGGTGGCGGCGTAGGCCCGCGCGCGGCAGCCCATGCAGATGTTGCGGAACTCGCAGCAACCGCACTTCCCTTTCAGGTTATCGGTGTCGCGCAATTGGTTGAACACCACGGAATTTTCGCAGACATCGGCGAAAGACTGGCGGCGCAAATCGCCGGCGATGGCGGGCAGGTAGCCGCAAGGAAAGACCTCGCCTTCATGCGAGATGAAGCACACGCCGGTGCCCGCCAGGCAGCCCTTGGTCATGGCGTGCATGCCTTCAGGATGTCCGCCCATGCCCGCATGCTCAGCATTCTTGGCGATGTCGGGCGGAGGAGATCCCTGCGGATGAAGCACGACCCCGGTCGAGCCCGGCATCATCATGTCGGCCGGGCCGATGGCCTGCGTTTCGGCGGCGGCGGCGCGACGGTCGGCCGCGCGACGCTGGCGAGCGACGCGGAAATAATGGGGCGCGCAGGTAGCCTTCAGCTCGATCCCGCCTTCGAGAGAGCGGTCGTAGAACCAGTTCAGCATCGCTTCATATTCTTCCGGAGGAACCATCTGTTCGGCGGCGATATCGACGCCACAGCCGACAGGAACCAGCAGGAATGTGTGCAGGGCGTCGGCGCCAAGGCCACGCGCCAAGTCCAGAACCTGCGGCAACTGGCGTGCATTGTGGCGCGCTATGGTCATGTTGATCTGCACCGACATTCCAAGCTCTTTCAGGTTGCGCAAGCCGTACACGGCAGCGTCGAAGGCGCCGGGGATGCCGCGGAAGCTGTCATGCGTCATGGAGTCGGCGCCATCCAGGCTGATGGAAACGCGGCGCACGCCGGAGTCGACGATGCGGCGCGCCAGTTCCTTGGTCACCATGGTTCCGTTGGTGGCCAGCGCGACGCGCAAGCCCTTATCGGTGGCGAAACGGGCCAACTGGAAGATGTCGCGGCGGTAAAGCGGCTCGCCGCCGCTCAGTACCAGGATAGGGCTGGCGTAGCCGGCGATTTGGGTGATGATGTCGAGGGCGCGCGTCGTGGGCAGATCGGTGGGAGAGCTCAGCTCAGTGGCGGTAGCACGGCAGTGGATGCAGCGCAGATTACAGCCCTTGGTGACCTCCCAGAAAATCAGCCGCGGCTTGGAAAGCTGTGCAGTCTGCCCGTTCCCGGTTGCCATCCTGGTTCTCCTCTACCTGGTCAAGGGTAGTCCGGGGAAGAACATGAGGCCGTGACAGTTGTCACAATTTGGTGTGAGGAAGGTCACCGGGCAAATGCGGAATTGTCGAAAGTTGATCCAACGCCGAAAAGGAATTCGGCGATTGAGCACTTCCGCAGTTCGGCAGTTTACGGTCCCACCCCACCGGTGTGGCAATCCGCGCAATTGACCGCGGTCATATCGCCAAGGTCAACCGGATGCTTGAACTGCATTCCCTGGGTGCTGCCATACACGGGTTGGCCGCTCTCCAACTCGGCGATGACGGAGTGGCAGGTATTGCAATTCTTGGTGATGGTGGCGCCGTCGCTGCTGGCATGGTTGCCATCGTGACAGCGGAAGCAGCCGGGAAACATGAAGTGGCCGATGTTATTCGGGTGCACGCGCCAGTCCACCTTCATTTCCGGAAACATCGTCGTCTTGAAAATACGCTGCACTTCCGCAATGGCAGTGCGGATTTCCAGCGCCTTGGTTTTACTCAATCCAGGGTATTTCTGATCGTAAAACTTCTCCAGCGTGGTGGCGATAGCTTGGGTCGCTTCCGGGGTGGTGTTGTACTTCTCACTGAGGACGGCCACGGCCTGTTGCTTGATGAACGGCAGAGTGGCGTCGATCCGCTTGGCAACCAGCGCGTCGTCAACGGAACGATCGGGTGAGGGATAGATGTGCGAGGGCCGGTTGTGGCAGTCCACGCAATCCATGCGGCGCTTGGGCATGGCGGCGATCTGCTCCGGCTTGAGCGGATTGTCCTTGGACTGATAAACCGTGACGCGTCCGCTCTGGTCCTTCACCTGAACCCATGGGATGACCTGGTGTTCCTTGTCGCTGGCGATGTAGGTGATCTCATTGGCGATGTTCATGTGCCAGTGAATGCCCTCGGGGGAGCCAGTAGCGGGATCGCCGCCGCCAGTATTGATGAGCATGCGAATCTGGCGCGGCGTGTTTTTTTCGTCGCTGCCGTAGTGATAGAAGACTTTCAACTGGGCGCCGTAAAATTTTCGCGGCCAGTGGCACTGTTCGCATGTTTCCTGGGCCGGACGCAAGTTCGCCACGGGGGTAGGAATCGGTTGCGGATACTTGTGAAAGGTGACGGAATAGACCTGGTAGGCGCCGGAGAGCTTGGAGCGCACATACCAGCCGGCGCCGGGACCGACGTGGCAATCGACACAGCGCACGCGCGCGTGCGGCGACTGGCTGTAGGCGACGAACTCCGGATTCATGACGGTATGGCAAAGCTGGCCGCAGAACTGGACCGAATCGGTGAACTCGTAGGCGCGATAGCTGCCGGCGGCGCTGAGCGCGACGAAGACGATGGCGAAGCTGACGAAGAAGGCAAACGCGCTGCGCTGTTGCGGGTTGTTGAGATCAATGCGGGGATAGCGCGCCATGGAGGGCGCCTGTGTCCGCCTGCGAACCCGCTCCATCCACATTCCGATAGGAATCAGCAACAGTCCCAGCAACATGAATGCGGGGACGATCATGTAGGCGAAGATGCCGATATAAGGACTGGGCCGGGCGGAGATGTAATCGATGAAAATGAGGAAGGCAATATTGGCCGCGCTGATGACAGCCAGCGCCGCGCCGATCAGGCTGACCGGATTGCGGAACAGACCCGGCGGGCCGTTTTTGCGTCCGCTGGGCGAGACGACTTCATCGGGGGGCTGGTCAGCCATCCAAATTCCTCCTCAGTTCTTTGTTGCCTCTGCCATTCCTTACATGCAGGCGTAACCGCGCAGGGTACGTGAAAGCAGTCGTTCTGGCAAACATGCGCCTGTGGCACAACTCACTGGCAAGCGTGATCCGGTGGTCCAATTCCTCAATCAAGAACGGGGCGCTACTTCTTCTTTTTCCGGCGCCTTCTCGGGCGGGGCAACCTCGGGAGTCACGCCCGGTTCTGCATTTTCCGCCACCGCGGCATCCACGGACCGGCGCAAAGTTTCGACATCGAGTGCGTGCTCGTCCTGGTAATGCTCCACCGACATCCTTCCATCCAACCACGCCCAGTTCATCGGGTAAGTATCGGGATCGAAGAAGACCTGGTAGAAATGCCATACCAGGATGGCCAGGGTGGCGAGCACCGCTTCGTAGAAGTGGATCGCGGTGGCAACGTCCAGCCACCAGCGCGGCAGCAAGTTGCCGACAATGACCTTGAACCACAGCGCCAGGCCGGTGCCGGCCATGACGATCGTGCCCCAGACCAGCGCCCAGTACTCGGCCTTTTCGGCGTAATTGAAGCGCTTGAATTGCGGCTTGGAAACGTTGAATCCGAGGTAGTGGCGCATGGTGTCGCGGGCATCGATGGCGTCCTTCGGCTCCGGCAGCATGTCCATCATGAGGCGACGGCCTTCGGCGCTGGCGAGCAGATAAATGACGTGGTAGACGCCGCCGGCGATGAGCACACCGCCGGCAATGCGGTGGAGGACGCCGCGCAAGGTCTCGTTCAGGCTGAGCAACGATGCGAACCAGGAGTCCGGATATTTCAGGGCAAAACCAGTCAGCACCAGGATGAAGAAACTGACCAGCAGCGTCAGGTGCTGCACGCGCTGGTTGGCGTCCATGCGGCGCACGATACGGCGGTGCTGGTTGCGGCGGAGCAGCGCCTTGCGTCGCCAGATGATCAGGTTGTGCAGCAGCATGGAACCGATGGTGACAAAGATCAGGGTCAGGTACATGCGGCGAATCCAGCGCACCGCGACGCTGCCGGTATCGGCGGAAAGCGGCGCGTCGACGTGCACCTTGCCCTGAATGAATTTTTCGGTCACGCCGGGATGACACTGGCCGCAAGTCTTGATCAGGTTGGCGTGATTGACGGTGGACTTCGGATCTGACGATGGCAGGATGTTATGCGCGCCGTGGCAGCTGGCGCAGTTGGCAACCACTTTTGAGCCCGCCTTCGAGGCCAAGCCGTGGTAGCTGGCGAGGTAGGTGCTGGCGCGGTGACCCTCGACTCCGAATTCACCCGCCAGGCGCACGCTCTCGTGGCAGCGGGCGCAGGTGCTGCGCGCCAGATTCTGAGCGTTCACTGAAGAACTGGGATCGGCCGGCGCCTTGATGGTGTGGATGCCGTGGCAGTCGGTGCACACCGGCGCTTGCCAGTTGCCGCGGGTCAGAGCCTGTCCGTGGGTGCTGCTCATGAATTCCCGCTCAATCGCTTCGTGGCATTTGGCGCAGGTGAACGGAACGTTTGCCTTGGCAATGGAGGATTTCGGGTTGGCGCCGTTCAAGATGTCGTGAGCGCCGTGGCAATCGGTGCAGACCGCGGCCTTGCTCTTGTCGCCTTCGCGCGCGACCGACTTGCCGTGCACGCTTTCTTCGTAATTGATGAACGGCTGGGCGCTGTGGCCGCTGGCCTCCATGACGAATTTCTGCCCGTGGCAGGCGCCGCAAGTCGCCGGAATCGTGGAACGGTGCACTTTCGACTTGGGGTCGGACGCGGGTAGGATCTGGTGCACGTTGCCGTGACAGTCCTGGCAGGAGGCAGCCAACTTGTCGCCGCTTTTCACCGCCTGCGCGTGGAAACCGCGGTTGTAGGCGGCATCCTGGTCGGCGTGGCAGGTGGCGCACTTGGGCTTTGCCGGCGCCGTGTCGTGGGGAGCCGACTTGATGTCGGTGTGGCAATCGGTGCAGGAAAACATGGCGTGCGCCGAGGCCTTGAACTTCTGTTCGTCAACGGCAATGGAGACCTGCTTGCCGGCCACGTCCTTGGTCATGCTCGGGTCGGCGTGGCAGGCGAGACACTCGGCGTCAGAGATTTTCGACTTTGCCGTCTGCTTCGCGGCGGCCCAAGATGCGAGGCTGCACAGGGCGAGCAGGAAAGCCAGCGCGATCGCCATCCGTGTACGGCTGTGTCGTGACATGCCAGGACCCTTCTCTCTGCGCGCCGGAGTTAACGGTACGCGAACAGCATCGCGTAAATGATCCAGACCACGATGCTGAAGCCGATGAACAATGCCATCCACGCGAACACGCGAATCGTCTTGACCACAATCGCAGGTTGCGGATCGGCCAGGTGCTGCTCCAGGCGGCCGCTTGCCACCAGCGCCTGGTATTCGCGCGGTTTATCGCGCTTCAATTCCGCCAGCGGCATATGCCCGGTGAACACGGTCGTGTCCATGGGAAATTTTTCCGGCCGCAGGTGAGTGTTAAAAAAATGAACGGTGAAGATGAAGCCGGTGGCGAGCAGGGCTTCGTCGCTGTGAATGATGGTTGCGACATTGATGAAAGCGCCGGGAATGAAGCGCGTGAAAAATACCGGAAACCACAACGTCAAGCCGGTAGAACCGATGATGAATACGCCCCAGAACACGGCGAAGTAATCGAATTTTTCCCAGTACGTCCAGCGCCCATACTGGGGGCGTTCCCCTATCCCGACAAACCACTTCAAGGTGGCGATGAACTCCAGCAGGTCCTGCTTCATCGGCAGCATGGAGTTGGATCCAAGGATCAGTTCTTTCCAGGACCGGTATTCGCGCTTCTTGAGCTTGAAGAGGTCAACGATGTGGGTGAAGAAGGCGGCAAACATGATGACCGCGGCGGTCCGATGAATGAAGCCGGCGGTCTGAAAGCCGCCGAGCATGTGCGACATAAACCGCGCCCAGCCGGTGTAGGAAAACTTCAGCGACATGCCGGTGAGCGCCAAGGTGATGAAGCTGACAATCATGCAGGCGTGCAGCGTGCGGTGGAGGTGGGTGAAACGAACGAACTCGCGGCGGTCGGGCGGCGCCTCCGGGCCCCATTCGTCGCTGGCGATGACGTCGCCCAGATCGGCGGCAAGCGCACTGGCCGGAGCAACCTTCGCTTCTTCCACAACGACGTTCTCCATCTGCTCTTTAACGCTCGCCATCGTGCTTCTCCTTGCCCCCGTTTCGTTCCGCCGCTTGCCTGGCCTCCTCCGCCTTCAGCTCACGCCGCATCTGGAAGGCCCGCGGCAGCCACAAGAGGGTATGCAACCCGCCGGCGATGAAGGTCCCTACCAGCAGCGAAGTCATGCCCCAGAATGTCCAGAACAGGAAGGGATACTTCTTCGGGTCGTGGTGGGTGGCGTGCGTCAGGTACCCGGCGAAGCGGCGGGTGGCGCTGGCGTGGCACTTCTGGCAGGTCTCGACGACATTGGCGCGGCTCAGGTGCGAGCGCGGATCGGTGACCTTCAGGATGTCGTGCGCGCCGTGGCAGTCGTAGCACTTGGCGGTCTTGGTGTAGCCGAGGCGCGAAACCTTGCCGTGATAGGTCTCGAAGTACGTCTTGGCGATCTCGGCATGGCAGCGTCCGCACTTCGCCATGATGTCGAGCTTGAACCCGTCTTCATCGGCGCGGCGGATCTGGTGTGCGCTGTGGCAATCGCTGCAGACCGGCAAATCCTTGGTGGTGGTGGTCACGGTCCGCGAGTGCACGCTGTTGACAAACTGTTCCTGGATGCCGTGGTGACACTGGCCGCAAGTGGCGGGAAGGTTCGCCGGATTGACGGTCGACTCCGGATCGGACTTGGGGAGCTCGCGATGCGCGGTATGGCAATTGGTGCAGGTGGCGGTGACTGTGAGCCCGCTCTTCAGCAGTCCCTTGCCGTGAATGCTCTCCCGGTAATGGGGGATGATGTCGTGTTGCGCGCCGACGTAGCGCACGGCAGCCTGTTTGCCTTCGCGGTGGCAACGCGCGCAAAGGGTGGGAATATTGGTGGCGAAGGTCACTGACTGGGGGTCATGCTTGCCGAGCACCCGGTGAGTTCCGTGACATTCCTTGCAGACCGGCGCGTTGGGATCCTTTTTGGCGAACAACTGGCCGTGCTTGCTGCGCTGATAGTCCTGGCTGATCTGTTCATGGCACTTGGAACAATCAACCGGGCCGGTGATCGTCTCGCACGGACGAACACGCGAGGCATTGACGTCAGAGTGGCACTGGCTGCAGGCAACCTTGGCGTGACGCGATGAGGACAAGTCGGCGGCATGCACCGTCAGCGGGCGACCGTCACGAGTTTTCAGATTCGGATTGGCATGGCAGCGCATGCAGTCGGCATCGGCCATGCCCTGGGTGTAAAACACCTTGCGCACCTTGTGGGGCTGGTGGCAATCCACGCAGGCGGGCAGCACGTGCGCTTCTTTCTCCCAGAGTTCGCCCTTGATGGTCTTGCGGTGTACGTCCTCGATGCGGGCATGGCACTTGGTGCAGGTCTTGGCGATGTTGACGCGCGCGATGGAAGAGTTGGGATCGGTGTGCGGCAGGATGTTGTGCGCGGTGTGACAGGAGGCGCAATTCGCCGTAACCGACAGCCCTTTCCTCAGCAGCGCTTCCCCGTGCATGCTCTCGGCATAGTTCTCCAGGATGTTGTGCTGCTCGATCTTCCGCTGGGTCTGAACCGGCGTTCCCTCACGATGGCATTTGCCGCAGGTGAACGGCACGTTCATCGGCGACACTGGCGAGCGCGGATCCTTGACGGAAAGGATGTCGTGGTTGCCGTGACAACTGGCGCAGCGGGGCGCCAGCGCGTCACCACGGGCGACGGCGCGGCCGTGCAGCGACTTGGCGTGCTGCTTGGACTCTTCGCCATGGCAGGCGCCGCAGTCCACCCGCTTCAGCGGCGTGTCGTGCGGCAGGTCCTTGCCTTCGAGATCGGCGTGGCAATTGGTGCAGGACAGCGACCCGTGGATCGAGGAAGAAAACTTCTTCGTCTCAACGTACAGTGACACGGTGCGGCCGGCGCGCTTGGTGGTCAGCGTCTTATCGGAGTGGCAGGCAAGGCAGGCATCGTTCGGGTTGTCGGCGGCCGCGGCTCTGCTCCCTGCCAGCAGCAGGGCTGCCGCCAGCAGCAGCGCGAGCGGTGCCAGCTCAATTCTGGTGGGTCGCGATGCTTTCATCCCGTACCTGCAAGTCAATTCGGCGTCCCTCGATGACCCTTGCACCGGTGACGTAGGTCACCCGGTCCGTGGTCACTGCTAGGTTCTCAAATCCGGGACACATCCGGCTGTGCGACGCCTCACGTCTGAACGTGACTCCAATCACCCCGGCAATGTTCATCACAGAAACCCGCAACCGCGGCCCCAGGGGCGGGTATATCGCCTTACGATGAAGGTGTGGAAGCAAGCCAGCGCGCAGGACCAGAGAGGGAAAAAAATGAGGGCGGCCGGTTGGCCGCCCCCGCACGTCCGATGCAGTGAAGCTATGGACTAAAAGTGATACTCCAGCGTGGCCGTGAAGACGTGAGACCTGTAGGACGGGTTATCCGCCCCGAGGAACAGCATCTTCTGAACCGCGGTCGCACCGGCGGGGTCAATACCGGTCCCGACGAAGCTGTACGGATTCATGACGCCAGTCTGCCAATCGTTGTTGGCATTCTGCCGGAAGATGTACTGGAACTTCGGGACCACGTTATTGGTCAACTTATACCGGACAACCGTGCCAGCCTCGTGAATCCGGTTGACATACTGCGGATAACCGAAGCTCACCGCAGGATTGGCAGCCGTGTCCAGCTTCCAGTTAGCAAAGTGCGTGGCGCAGAAGGACGTCCCGGTGGTCCAGCCGTTGCCGATCTGGCAGTTCACGCCATCGCTGTTTGAGAAGCTCTGCCCCAGCGACAAACTGTAGTACACGCTGACGTCGAGCTTCTTGGAAACACTGATATCCGTTCCACCAAAGTAGCTGTTGACCACGTCCTTGTTGGCGGTCAGGAGATCGTTGATGGGATCGCAGGACTGCCCGGCCACCAAGCAGCTTGTAGCGGTGCCGCTTGGGGCGTTTCCTCCCCGGCCCTGGATTATGATGCCGGTGTTCTTCTCACGCGCGTACTCCGCGAACAGCACGATCTTGGGAGTGAGCGCGTAATTGATATCGGCGCCGTAGTTCCGACCCACGCTGGTCAGCAACCCGTAGGCGTAATACGGTCCATAGATAGGCGTCGGGGAAGCCCCGGGCAGCAGCAAGGCCGTACCGGCGGCGTTGCCGAGCGGCGTCAGGCTATTGACCGCATTGCGCTGGTTATAGTTGTCCTGCAGCGTTCCGAAGAAAGCGGAGAGGCTCAGCTTCTGAGTGGCATCCCACTGCAGCGAAGCATCGCCGCGGTTACGAACGCGCGTGGCCTGGTCGGGCATGCGCGCGTACACGTTGCCGGTGTCGAGTTCGTAGGCGCTGGCGCCGCCTTGCGGCAAACGGTTCTGGTGACG
>DASSIZ010000088.1 GCA_035691485.1 Terriglobales bacterium | reverse complement strand
CCGCACGACATGCAGCGATAACAGCTGCCGTTGCGGGTCATGATGGCGCCGCAGACGGAGCAGGTGGGTGCGTCGCCCAGGTCCACGTACTCCTTCAACATGTCGGCGGCATGGTGCGAGGCTGCCGGCCGTCGGCTATCGGCCATCGGCAAAGCCGGCTGCAACGAAGCGGTTGCACTCGCCGGCGCGGGCGATGCATTGCTGGCGGTGTTCTCGGGCAGCGCCGGCTGATCGTGCGCGGTGACCTTCATGCCGGGAAACAGGAGCTGCTGCTGTCCGGTGATGAACTTCTGCTCCAGCCAGCGGAAGATGTAGTCCATGATCGACGTCGCGTAGCCGATGTTCTCGTTGCCGGTCCAGCCGGAGGGCTCAAAGCGGGTGTGCTTGAATTTCTCGCACAGGAGCTTGAGCGGCACGCCGTGCTGCAGCGCCATGGAGATGGCGAGCGCGAAAGAATCCATGAGGCCGCTGACAGTCGACCCTTCCTTCGCCATGGTGATGAAGATTTCGCCGGGCTGTCCGCTGGGGTAAACCCCAACGGTGATGTAGCCCTCGTGTCCGGCGATATTGAACTTGTGAGTTAACGACGCGCGCTCCAGCTGCAGGCGATGGCGAACGGCGCGCGGCGGGCCGTCCTGGTCACGCGAGTCAACGGGACCCGACCGTCGACTGTCGACCTCCGGCTCCTCGTTGCGCTTGTCGTTGGCGCTGGAATCGGCCGTCTTGGTGCCGGCGGCGGAGAGCGGCTGCGACTTCTTGCAGCCATCGCGATAGACCGCGACCGCTTTGAGCCCGAGCTTCCAGGCCTGGATGTAGGCTTCGGCAATCTCTTCCACGCTGGCGGCTTCGGGCAGGTTGACGGTCTTGCTGATGGCGCCGGAGATGAAGGGCTGGGTGGCGGCCATCATGCGCAGGTGTCCCATGTAGTGAATGGAGCGGGTGCCCTTGGCGGGCTTGAAACTGCAATCGAAGACGGCGAGGTGTTCGTCCTTGATGTGGGGCGCGCCCTCGATGGTGCCGGTGGCGTCGATGTAGCTGACGATGGCATTGACCTGCTCGGGCGAGTAGCCGAGCTTGAACAGCGCCGCCGGCACGGTGTTGTTCACGATCTTGATCATGCCGCCGCCAACCAGCTTCTTGTACTTGACCAGCGCCAGGTCCGGTTCAATGCCCGTGGTGTCGCAATCCATCATGAACCCGATAGTGCCGGTGGGGGCCAAAACGGTGACCTGGGAATTGCGGTAGCCGAATTTTTCGCCCTGGGAGAGGGCTTCGTCCCAGACTTGCTTGGAAGATTCGACCAGGGATTTGAGCGCGGAAAACGCAGACGAGGGCGTCTGCGCTCCACCAATATTGTTCACGCTGGCGCGGTGCATCCGGATTACGTCCAGGAAAGGTTCGCGGTTGAGGTAGAAGCCGGGGCAAGCGCCGCCAGCAGGGTCGACGGTCGACGGCCGACGGTCGGCAAAAGCGGCTTTGGTCTTGTAAGCGGCGGGCTCCAGCGAGGGGCAGAGTTCGGCGATGTGGGCGGACTGGAGATAGGCTTCGCCGCACATGATGGCGGTAACGCAGGCGGCGTAGTCACGTCCGGCTTCGGAGTCGTAGGGCAGGCCGGCGGCCATGAGCAGCGCGCCGAGATTGGCGTAGCCGAGGCCAAGCGGACGATAGTCGTGCGAATTGCGGGCGATGGACTCGGTCGGGTAACCGGAGAAGTCAACGACGATTTCCTGGGCGGTGATCATGACGTCGACGGCGTGGCGGTAGGCTTCGACGTCGAAGGTGCCGCTGGGAGCGAACTTCATGAGGTTGAGCGAGGCCAGGTTGCAGGCGGAGTCGTCAAGGAACATGTACTCGCTGCAGGGATTGGAGGCGTTGATGCGCGCGGTGTTCTTCGAGGTGTGCCAGCGATTGACGGTGGTATCGAACTGCATGCCGGGATCGCCGCAGTGCCAGGTGGCTTCGGCGATCTTGCGCAGGAGATCGCGGGCTTTGTAGGTCTTGTGGGCGGCGCCGTCGTGGACGTTGTGGGTGGTGAAGTCGGCGTCGCGCTCGGCGGCGAGCATGAATTCGTCGGTGACGCGGACGGAGTTGTTGGCGTTCTGGAAAAAGATGGAGGAGTAGGCGGGGGAGTCGGGATTGGAGCCGTCGTAGCCCTCGCGAATCAGGGCGTGGGCCTTTTTCTCCTCTGTCATCTTGCAATCGATGAAGTCGGCGATGTCGGGATGGTCGATGTTGAGGATGACCATCTTGGCGGCGCGGCGGGTCTTGCCGCCGCTTTTGATGACGCCGGCGAAGGCGTCAAAGCCGCGCATGAAGCTGAGCGGGCCGCTGGCAGTGCCGCCGCCGGAGAGCGGTTCATGCGAGCCGCGCAAGGGGCTGAGATTGGTGCCGGTGCCGGAACCCCACTTGAAGAGCATGGCCTCGGTCTTGGCCAGGGTCATGATGGAGTCCATGGAATCGCGGACAGAGTTGATGAAACAGGCCGAGCACTGGGGATTGCGATAGCCGGAGGGGGTGAACTCGACGTTCTGGGCCTGCGGATTCCAGTGCCAGTTGGAGCCGTCGGCATTGGGCTCAATGCGGTCGCAACCGACGTTGAACCAGACCGGCGAATTGAAGGCGGCCATCTGGTGCAGCAGGATGTGGCAGAGCTCGTCGTGAAAGACGGCGGCATCGTCGCTGCTGCGGAAATAGCCGGCGGAGGTTCCCCAGTCGCGAATGGTTTCGGCGACACGAGAGACGAGCTGGCGCACCCCGGTCTCACGCTCGTTGGTGTCGAGTCGTCCATGCAGGTACTTGCTGGCCACGATGTTGGTGGCGGTCATGGACCAGTCCTTGGGAACCTCGACGTTCTTCTGCTCGAAGATGACGCCACCCTGGGCGTCGGTGATGGCGGCAGTGCGGAGCTCCCATTCCACCGTGTCGTAGGGCGATACGTCGGGCTTGGTGAAATAGCGGCGGAAGGAGAGGCCGGGGGCCTTCTTCGACTTCTGGGTGGTGCCTGGGGTGGTGGTTGTCGTGGTTTGTTGTGTGATCTCGGCCATCGGGGTGTCTCCTTCCAGGGCCAGGGGGGCGGCCAGTACATCAAAATTGCAGGGTGCCAGAACTCTCGCGGCGATTTTATCCGCCACCCGAAGCGGGTGGGTCAGCGCCGGTTTACTACCGAGTAACGGGGTGTGAATTCTGCCCCGAAAGCATCCATGTGGGATGCGACAGTACGCCTGTATGTTGTGCCTGTCAAGACCTAGGTACAACATATTGTAGTTTTTCTGCTGGTCCGACGCAAGCGGAGGCAGAAATAGCTCTTGACGCGTGCACGCTTTTTGGCTGGAAACAAATGCGGTGACAGGACTTTAGGGCGATTCCGGGGCGATGACAATGCAGAAAAGCAGTGCAAACGGAGGGTTGAAAAAGGGCCAGCAGCGGCGGTATTTGGGACGCGGTTTCCAGATGGATTTCCACAGGGGAGTAGAATGCACGCGGCTTGCGAGGTGGGCTCGGGCTCACGGCCTCGCAGAACGACGTGCCGGCCTCGCTGCGCTCGGGCTTACATGGGCTTCTCGCAATGCTACCCAAGGCTGACGCCTTGGGCTGGAATTGTGCCGGGTTCGCTTCGCTCACGCTGGAAACTGACTGATGGTCACTGTAAGTGTTTCCAGAGGAAACCAACCTCCTTCGCTGCGCGAAGGATGACAAGATTGAATTCATAGGTCGATGCTTGAGATTCGCGATTGCTGGAAGAAAAACACAGATCGGGATGACAAGCGATTCACGGATAGTACCTGGCGGCACGATGACAGGCGGAATAGGGGTCCTTCGACTCGGGCGTTCGCCCTTCGGCATCGCGCAGCGCAGGAGTTTCGTGTTTCGTGGGGTTAAAAAAGGTCTTTCGGTGGAGGCAATGATGAGGCGCAGGTACTTCATAGCGGCGGTGGTGCTGGTGGGGATGTTGATGGCGTGCGGGCCGAAGAAGCCGTTTGCGCAACAGCCATCAGCTATCGGCTATCAGCCGTCAACTGCTGCGTCGCGCTCGGGGGCGAGCGCGCTCCAACAAACGGCACGCGGGTCGGCGACCCGCGCCACACCACAAGCAGAGGCGCCGCCGGGCATAAAAGTACTGGAATGTGGTTGGGTACTGGATGTACGGAGTGGCGAATGGAAAGGCGGACCGATTGTTGTAGCCGGAAACAAGATCCAATCCGTTGGAAGCGAATTCAACACAAGCGGCATTGTGGGCTCGCAAAGGATCAATCTCACCGCAATGCGCTGCCTGCCGGGGTTGATGGATACGCACACGCACGTGCTGCTGCAAGGGGACATTACGGCAGAAGATTACGATGTGCAGTTGCTGAAGCAGTCGAATGCGTACCGGGCGATCGTGGGAGCGGCGACGGCGACCAAGGCGCTGAATTATGGCTTCACCACGCTGCGCGACCTGGAGACCGAAGGCGCGGGCTATGCGGATGTTGATATCAAAAAGGCGATCAACAAGGGCATCGTGCAAGGTCCGCGAATGCAGGTGGCGACGCGGGCACTGGACGTGACGGGAGCTTATCCGCTGCAGGGATACAACTGGGAGTTGCGGGACATCCCGCACGGGGTGCAGTTCTGCGATGGCGCGGACGATTGCCGCAAGGCGGTGCGAGAGCAGATCTCGCACGGGGCGGACTGGATCAAGGTGTACAGCGACAGGAGTTATTACATCGAGGGAAATGTTCTTAAGGATGTGCCGACGTTCACCATGGAGGAACTGCGGGCGATCGTGGATGAGGCGCATCGGCAGCGGCGGAAGGTAGCATCGCACGCCATCGGGATGTATGGCGTGCACAACTCGGTGGAGGCGGGTGCGGACACGATCGAGCACGGGGACTACATCGCGCCGGAAGACTTGCAGGCGATGAAGGCGAAGGGAATATGGTTTGTGCCGACACTTTACGTCGGGGAGTACGTGGCGCAAGGACGGGCGGCGGCGGGCGCACCGGTGTGGGTGCAGATGGTCAAAATTGCGGAGGACACGTTTCGACGTGCGATGCAGGCCGGGGTGAAGATTGGGTTCGGAACGGATGCGGGCGGTTTCGATTGGAACATCAATCCAGCGAAGGAATTTGCCGTACGGGTGAAGTACGGGCAATCGGCAGCGCAGGCGATCCGGTCGGCGACTTCGGATGCGGCAGCGCTGCTCGGGATGAATGATGTGGGGGCCATTGAGCCGGGAAAGCTGGCGGACATTGTGGCGGTGCCGGGAGATCCGCTGTCCGATATCACGGTGCTGGAGAAGGTGCAATTTGTGATGAAGGATGGAGTGGTGGTGAGGAAATCGGAAGGTTTCGCGCCGGCGGCGCGGTGACTGCGGGATGAGTAGGGGTCCTTCGACTCGGGCATTCGCCCTCGCTCAGGATGACATACATTTTGATCGCGTTTTAGGCCGAAAAATGGCGGGCCGAAATGCGTTTCGGCGGCGCGGTGACTGCGGGATGAGTCGGGGGCCTTCGACTCGGGCATTCGCCCTCGCCCAGGATGACATACTTATTGATTGCGTTCTTGGTTGATTGCGTTTTAGACCGAAAAAATTCGTGGGCGGTGGTGACGAAATGGAACCGGCCCGGTCTAAGTAGCGTATGTAAGTGGGACAGGGTAAGTGTGTTCGGCAAACCCGAGATTTCTCGCGGGCTAAAAGCCCGCTCGGAACGACATTATCGAATGTGCGATCGGCACGGCTAAAGCCGCGCCTTTCCCAAAGTGTTGCAGGGGCGGGCGACACGACTGAAGTCGTGTCCTCCCCAAGACAATAGTGCGCATGGCACAATCATTCATGCAGGACGCGAAGGAGATTCTAATGAGACCAGCAGGACGAGCGGGGCGTTTCGTTCTAGCAATCGTAATCATAATGACCGCGGCGGCGTGGGGACAGGCGAGTGCCCCACCGGCAAAAGCGGCGGCACAGCAATTCCCTACCATCAAGTATGAAAAGTACAAGTTGGCAAACGGGCTGGAGGTGATCCTGAGCGAAGATCACCGGCTGCCGCTGGTGGCGGTGGATTTGTGGTACCACGTGGGGCCGGCGAACGAGAAGCCGGGCCGGACCGGGTTCGCGCACCTGTTCGAGCACATGATGTTCCAGGGCTCGAAGCACGTGAAGGCGAACGAGCATTTCCGGCTGATGGAGGCAGCGGGCGCCAGCGACATCAATGGCACCACCGACTTTGACCGCACGAATTATTTCGAAACGGTGCCGGCAAACCAGCTGGAGCTGGCGCTGTGGGCGGAGAGCGACCGCATGGGTTGGCTGCTCGATAACCTGAACGGCCGCAACCTGGCCAACCAGCGCGACGTGGTGCGCAACGAGCGGCGGGAGGGGGAAAGCCGTCCGTATGACCTGGTGGAGGAGGGCGTACAGCACCTGCTGTACCCGAAAACCCATCCTTATTATGGCGACGTGATCGGGTCGCACGCGGACATCGAAAGCGCGGAACTGAACGACGTGCGCGACTTCTTCAAGACGTATTACGCGCCGAACAACGCGAGCATCGCGGTGGTGGGAGACTTCGATCCGAAGACAATCAAGGCGCTGCTGCAGAAATATTTCGGTCCGATCCCGTCCGGTCCGCCGGTGCCGAAGATTGAGGCGGTGACGCCGCCGATTACCGAGGAGCGGCGGGCCACCATCACCGACGCGGTGCAGCTGCCGCGGGTGTACCTGGCATGGATCACGGCGCCGTTCTTCAAGCCCGGTGACGCGGAAATGGACCTGCTGGCGATGACGCTGGGCGAGGGCAAGTCGAGCCGCCTGTACAAGAAGCTGGTGTATGAAAAACAGATTGCGCAGGACGTGCGGGCGAACCAGGAATCGCTGATGCTGGGTTCGAAGTTCGTGATCCAGGCGACGGCCAAGCCGGGCGTCAAGCCGGAAGAGCTGGAGAAGGCGATCGAGGAAGAATTGGCCGCGGTGCAGAAGGACGGGATCACGGCAGCGGAGCTGGAGCGCGCCAAGAACACGATCGAGACGCAAAGGATCCAGCATCTGCAGCGGCTGGGCGGGTTCGGCGGCAAGGCCGACATGCTCGATCTCTACAACCATTATCTGAACGATCCGGGATACCTGCCCAAGGACCTGGCGCGTTATGAGAACGCGACGCGGGAGTCGGTGAAGCAGCAGGCCGAAAAGCTGACGCCGAATTCGCGCGTAGTGGTGTACGGCGTGCCGGGGCAGAAGGTGGTGGAAGACGTGGCCAAGCGTCCGGAGCCGCAGTCGGCCGAAGCGGTGGCAGGCGGTCCGGGCAACGATGAATGGCGCACGACGCCGCCGAAGCCGGCCGTCGCCAAAGCGCCGCAACTGCCGGTGCCGGCGCAATTCAAGCTGCCCAACGGCATACCGGTGTACCTGGTGGAGCAGCATGCGCTGCCGGTGATGACGGCGCAATTGACGGTGCTGCGCGGAAGCGAGGCGAACCCGGCGGACAAGGCTGGGCTGGCGTCGTTCACGGCGATGATGATGAACGAAGGCACGGAAAAGAGGACTTCGCCGCAACTGGCGGATGATATCGCGCAAATCGGGGCCACGGTGTCGGCGGCTTCCACGGCGGACGCCACCTCAATCACCGCGGCCGCGCTGACCAAGAACTCGGACAAGCTGTTTGATTTGCTTTCGGACGTAGCGATCCATCCCGCATTCCGCGAGGAGGAGATCGAGCGCGTGCGGAAGAGAAGGCTGACCACGCTGATCCAGCAGAACGATCAGCCGCAGGTGGTGGCGCAGCGGGTGCTGCTGCGCGAGGTGTACGGGGCGCAAAGCCCGTATGGATACCTGGAGACAGGGACGCCGGAATCGACGCAGGCCACCACGCGCGAAGACATGGTGAAGTTCTACAAGAGCGGATTCGCGCCGCAGGATTCGGCGCTGGTGGTCGCCGGGGACATCACGGAAGCGCAGTTGAAGTCGCTGGCGCAGAAATATTTCGGCGGCTGGACGGGGCAGGCGACGGCGTCGAAGGCGCCGGTGGTGGAGAACACATCGTCACGGCGGATCGTGATCGTCGATAAACCCAACGCGCCGCAGAGCGCGCTGCGCATCGGGCAGGTGGGATTGCAGCGCAACAGCCCGGATTACCCGGCGGTGCTGGTGATGAACGACATCCTGGGCGGACTGTTTTCGAGCCGGATCAACCTGAACCTGCGCGAGGCGCACGGGTATACCTACGGCGCGTTCTCGTTTTACCAGTTCCGGCGGGGCACGGGGCCGTTCGTCATCGGCAGCATGATTCGCACCGATGTGACGGCGCCGGCAGTGAAGGAAGTATTCAACGAGGTAGAAAAAATCCGGAGCGGAGAAGTGACACCGGAAGAGCTGTCGATGGCGAAGGAGTCGAATGTGCGCGGGCTGACGGCGGATTTTGAGACCACGGCACAAACCGCGCGCACCACGTCGAACTTGTTCGTCTACGGGCTGCCGCTGGATTATTACCGCACGCTGCCGGCGAAGCTGGAGGCGGTAACGCCGGGGGACGTGCATCGGATGACGGAGAAATACGTCTCGCCGGACAAGATGGTGGTGGTAGTGGCCGGCGACCGCGCGAAGATCGAGCCCGAACTGAAGAAGCTGAACCTGGGCGCGGTGCAAGCGCAGGACACGGAAGGCAAAAAGCTCACGGAAGCCGGTGGAGGGGAATGAAAAGTGGCTAGGGCTGGTGGTTAGTGAAAAAGCCCGGCAAGAGCGCCGGGCTTTTTCGTCCCCACAGAAAAAACTTTTCGAATTTCCCGCGCTGCAACGCGATCAGCGTGCTTCCTTCAGGCGGCGGTTGATTTCTTCCCAGTTGACAACGTTCCACCAGGCCTTGAGGTAATCGGCGCGGCGGTTCTGGTACTTGAGATAGTAAGCGTGCTCCCAGACGTCGTTGCCGAAGACGGGGAAATGGCCGTCAATGAAGGGGCTGTCCTGGTTGGCGGTGCTGATGAGATCGAACTTGCCATCCTTGGTACGAACCAGCCAGGTCCAGCCGCTGCCAAAGCGCTTGACGCCGTTGTCGTTGAATTTTTCCTTGAACTGGTCGAAGCCGCCAAACTGATTGATGACCTGGGCGATGTCGCCGGTGGGATTGCCGCCACCATTGGGCTTCATGATTTTCCAGAACATGGAGTGATTGACGTGGCCGCCGCCGTTGTTGCGGACCGCGCCGCGAATGTCCTCGGGAACGGAACTGAGGCTGCGCAGCAGATCCTCGGCGGACTTGCCCTTCAGGTCAGCATGCTTGTCGAGGGCGGCGTTGAGATTGGTGACATAGGCGCCGTGGTGCTTATCGTGGTGAATCTGCATGGTCTGCGCGTCAATGTGGGGCTCCAGCGCAGCAAAGTCATAGGGCAGAGCGGGGAGCTGGAACGTCGTCTGCGCGGGACTAGCAACATCTCGTAATGCCATAGATCATTCCTCCAACGAGGTGTGAGATGCGCGGGGGAAGCGAAGGATGGAAAAAATTGCGAAGAAGCTCTTAGCCAGAGTGCGTATGGGGGCAGAGAGCGGGGGCCCTCGCGAAAGAGAATCGTGCTGAAATGCCTGTGGATCGCATCGCGACTCCCGGCCGCTTGCGGGTCCTTCGACTCGGACGTTCGCCCTCGCTCAGGATGACATTGGTTTGAATCGCGGCAAAGGCGAAAGGCGCCGGGCGTGAGCATGACCTTGAGCGCGTGTTTTGTGGCGCAGGACGGGGCGGAAGACCTCCATGTCGCCGTCATTTGCCGCCGGGGTAAGGTGGAGCAGGTAGGCGAGAAGCGGATAGATGTCGACGTTGGGAAAACCGGGAATGGTCGAGTGCGGGGCGAAGGCCGGGCCGGCGGCGAGGAAGATAGCGCGCATTTCGGGGGCGGCGTTGTCGTAGCCATGTTCGCCGCCATATTTCTTGTCGGGATGCTTGGCGACGTAATCGTGCGAGGTGATGATCCAGCCAACGTCGGCGACGGCAATCACCGGGGTAATGCGCGGGCTGCCGCTGAAATGCAGGCGCGCGGGTACGGTTTCAGGCGTGTAGACGGTAAGGTGGGGCACGCGTTTGAGTTTGGCGACCAGGGCGGCGTTATTGCCGTCCTTCGCTTTGGCAGCCAGCACCGGGTTGGTATCGATGACGGTGACATTGGATGGGTCAAGGTAATCGTCGTAGAAAATGCGGCGCTCGCGGGAGCTAGCAGCCATGCCGTGATCGGAGACGACGACCAGGTTGACCTTGCGTTCCACGCCGCGCGACTTTAACCCCTCGAGGAGCATGCCGATAGCTTTGTCGGCGAGCACCACGGCCTCTCGCAACTGGGGCGAATCCGGGCCGTAGTCATGTCCGGCGGTGTCCACGCCCTCGAAGTAGAGGGTAAGAAACGTGGGGCGCCGAGCGGCCGGAAGATCCAGCCAGGAGAGGATTTTGTTCACCCGGTAGTCGTACGCTGTTTTGTGATTGTCGTCGTAGGATTCGCCGTAGGTGGGCAGCGTGCCCTCGATGGGCGCCTCGCTGCCGGGCCAGTACATGGGAGCCGTTTTCTGACCCGCTTTTTGCGCCGTCACCCAGATGGGTTCGCCGCCCCACCAGCGCGGGTCGCGGACCTGATCGCGATAAGACATTTTGAACATGGCGTGCAGGCTGTCGTCCCACATGTTGTTGGCGATGATGCCGTGATGCGCGGGATAAAGCCCGGTGACGATGGTGTAGTGGTTGGGAAACGTTTTTGTCGGAAACGACGGAACCATGTAGGAGGCGCGAACGCCGCGAGCGATCAGGGCATCGAGGTGGGGCGTCGGGGCCTTGCCGAAGTAGTCGTAGCGAAAGCCGTCAATGGAGATGAGGATGACGGTGGGCTTGAGATCGGAGATTTCAGCCCAGAGGGAGTGAGCGGTGAACAGCAGGATGGCGAACAGGACGGAGCGGAATCTTCGCGGCATGAGATGGGACAGGATAACAAATCAGGGGTCGGGCTGACGGCCTCCGGGAAACCGTGCCGGCCTCGCTTCGCTCGGGCTGGACTAACGTTGGCACGTCTGCCCAATGCTGGCGCATTGGGCTGACACGGCGTCCCGGGCTCCCCCTTCGGCTGCGCCTCAGGGTCGCGCTGAAGGTGCTACACAACAAAAAGGGCGGCGGAAATCCGCCGCCCAAGGAGTCTCAAACGAGTTAGAAGATGAATTTGAAGGTGAACTGCGCTTCGAACGGAGT
>DASSIZ010000087.1 GCA_035691485.1 Terriglobales bacterium | reverse complement strand
GAATTCGCTCGGCACGGTGTAGCCCACGGTGTCGGGAATGTTGAGCGTGGTCGCGCCCGCCTCGATCACGCCCTCCAGTACGGAACACAGGAACTCCGGATCGGAACGGGTGGCATCCTCGGGTGAGAATTCCACGTCGTCACACAGGGAGTGGGCGTAAGCCACTGCTTCGCGTGACTGCGCCAGGGCGTCGCGGCGGCTGATCTTTAACTTGTATTGCAGGTGGATATCGGAAGTGGCAAGGAAGACATGGATGCGCGGGTGCTCGGCTTCGCGAATCGCATCCCAGGCGCGATCGATGTCGGCCCGGGTACAACGCGCCAGCGCCGCGATCGCCGGCCGGCGGACGCGCTCGGCTACCGCTTTTACCCCGCGGTAATCCCCCTCGGACGCGATGGGAAACCCGGCCTCGATGACGTCAACGCCGAGGCGGTCCAGTTCGCCCGCAATCAGAACCTTCTCTTCGAGGTTCATGCTGCATCCGGGCGACTGTTCGCCGTCGCGCAGCGTAGTATCGAAAATCGTGATTCGATTGCCGCTCACTGCGCCTCCTTGCACCTGGGGTCACACTGCTATGTGAGCAAAAACCCAAGGCGGATCGGGCCGTCCGGAGCGCCGGACCGCCACCCGAATGCTACCCTTACAGGCCGGCAAAACTCCAAGTTATAATTCTTTTCGTTATCATTAGCTTTTCTGATGGCATAATCGCCAGTCGCCCCCGGCCCAAGGTCGCCGAATAGGGGGAGGAATGGACCTGTTCCAGCTGGAAGTATTCGTCATGGTGGCGCGCGAGGGGAGCTTCTCGCGGGCGGCGGAGAAGCTGTACCGGACGCAGCCCGCGGTCAGCCAGGCCATCCGCAAGCTGGAGGACGAGTTAGGGGAGTCCCTGTTCGATCGCTCCTCGCGCGACGGCCACCTCACCGACGCCGGACGCGTGCTGCACGACTATGCCCAGAAGCTGCTGAACTTGCGCGGCGAGGCGGCGGCGGCCCTGGTGGAAATGCGCGAGATGCGCAAAGGCAAACTGTGCATCGCCGCCAACGAGTACACCTGCCTGTACCTGCTGCCGGTGCTGGCCGAGTTCCGCCGGCTTTACCCGATGGTGAAGACCACGGTCGAGCGTTCGCTCGCCAGCCGCATTCCCCAGGATATCCTGGAGCACAACGTGGAATGCGGGGTGGTCTCCTTCAATCCCGAGGACCCCTTGCTGCGCAGCATCGTCGTCTATCGCGACGAATTGGCATTTGTCGTATATCCGCGACACACGCTTTCCAAGGCAAAGCAAGTGAGCATTAAACAGCTCGGGGTCGAATCGTTCGTGGCCCACCATGTGCCCTCCCCTTATCGCGCCAAGGTGATCCACGCATTCAAGCGTCACAAGACGCCGCTGAACATGGATGCCGAGCTGCCCACCATCGAGGCGATCAAGAAGTTCGTGATGATGGAAAATGGAGTCGCGCTGGTGCCCGGCATCTGCGTGGAAGAGGAATTGAAGCGCGGCGACCTGGTGCGCATTCCAATCGCGGACTTGAAGCTGGAACGGCGCTTGCGCATCGTCTATCGCAAGAATGCCAATCTCTCCCATGCGGCGCATGCCTTCTTGAAGGTCGCCGAAGGCATGGCAGACGGAGAGCGATACCTCTTCCAGCAGGAGCGGTAGCGCACCGCGGCCGGGTTCAGTATTCGGGCGCTCGATCCCGAATCATCGCCACCGTCGTTACACTTCGCAACACACTCCTTTAATCGCCTGCCGGGGTTCCCGACGGAACGGCCAATACCGGCACGCCCGTCTTCCGCATCAGCTCGTTGAGTGCCGGCAAGTCGCGATCCAGGACCCCGCGCAGCGCTTTCAGCTGTTCCTGCAGCTTGCCGTTCAGGTAGTCATAAACGGCGAGTTGCGGGCGAGTTGGCGCACCGTCGGCATATTCAATGGTGTGGCTGAGGGAATCCAGCTGCTCGTTGAGTTGGTTGGGGTAGCGCAGATTCCCTTCCGAGCTCTTCATCTTCACCTGCATGAGGTTTTCTTCGATCGGCGTCACCTTCTTGTTCAGGTCATCGGCCGCGGCCACCACCTGCTTGGCCTGCGCCCCTTCGCCCGCCCACTTTTTCAGCGTGTCGAGCTCACTCCGAAGCTGACGGACCTGGTTCACCGCCGTGTGCAGCGCCTGGTTGGCGGCGGCTATCTTCACCGCCAGCTCAAATTCCTTCTGCAAGTCCGCCTGCGTGACATTCTTAAGCCGGGGGTCGATGCGCAGCTCCAGCGGCACGGTTCGGCTGAATGTTCCTGCCGAAAGCCTCACTTGGTAGGTTCCGGGAAGCGCCAGCGGCCCCACCGGCCCCAAGCCGGAGTAAAAGGCGCCCGGAATTTTGATCGGCGACTCGTAGCGCAGGTCCCAGGCGAATCGGTTCATGCCGGCTTCGGCGGGAATGGTGAGCTTGGGAATTTCCTGGTCGGGCCACTCCGGTGGCTGCACGAAAGTTTTCTTCTCTTTGCTGGAGAGATGGCGCACCAGGCGTCCCTGAGCGTCGGTGATGTCGAGCGTCACCTCCTCTTTGGGTTTGGCGGCGAAGTAATAATCAATGATGGCGCCCTTGGGTGGGTTTTCGCCGACAGGACGGCGGCGATCCACCTGGTCCGGATAGTGCAGGCGAACCGCGGCCTGGGGCTTGTACAGGATGGCCGGCGCGGAAGCGACTTGCGCCGTCAACTGCCGCAGCGGGGTGATGTCGTCCAGGATCCAGAACGAGCGCCCGTGCGTCGCGACTACCAGGTCGTCGCCATGAATCAGCAGGTCGTGGATGGGCGACACCGGCAGGTTCAACTGCAAAGGCTGCCAGTTAGCGCCGTCATTAAAGGAGGCGTAAACGCCGCGCTCGGTGCCCGCGAACAGCAGGCCCTTGCGTCCCGGATCTTCCCGCACCGAGCGGACGTAGTGGTTGGGCGCAATGCCGTTCACGATCGGCGTCCACGTTTTTCCGTAATCGGAGGTCTTGAAGATGTACGGCTTCTGATCGTCGGACTTGTGCCGGTCGACGGCCACGTAAGCCGTGGCGGGATCGTGCGGCGACGGCTCGATGATGCTCACCAGGCTCCACTCCGGCATGGCCTTGGGCGTGACGTTCGTCCACGTGCCGCCGCCGTCGCGCGTCACCCATACCAGCCCGTCGTCGGTGCCTGCCCACAGCTCGCCCTGCTGCACCGGAGATTCGGCAAGCGCAAAAATGGTGTCGTAGTACTCCACGCTGGTGATGTCGAGCGTGATCACGCCGCCGGAGGGCTGCTGCTTGGACTTGTCATTGCGCGTCAGGTCCTTGCTGATCGCAGTCCAGCTGGCGCCTCCGTCG
>DASSIZ010000086.1 GCA_035691485.1 Terriglobales bacterium | reverse complement strand
TATTTGCCCTGTTGCCGGAATGGAGATTCGTGGCAGCCACAGAACCGGATAGGACCTTCATGGTAGCTACAGAATACGAATTGCCGCCCTTCGACTTGCGCGTCGCCATGGACACCTTGGCAGCGAAGGACGAACGTCTCGCGCCGCTGATCAAGGAAACGCGGGAATTCCGCGTGGAGAAAGGCGCTGCCGAGTCCCCCTACGAGGTTCTGGTCGAAGCCGTAACGCACCAATCCATTTCCGGAAAAGCGGCCGCCACCATCTTCGGACGCGTTAAAGCGCTTGGATCGAACGGCCGCATTCCCACGCCGCACGAAATGCTCAAGCTGCGCAAGCCTGCGCTCCGAAAAGCCGGCCTTTCGGGCGCAAAAATTGCGGCAATGAGGGACCTCGCGCAGAAAACTATCGACGGCGTTGTTCCAACTCTCGACGAAGCGCATAAGCTCACTGACGAAGAACTTGTCAAACGCCTCGTGTCGGTGCGTGGCGTTGGCGTGTGGACCGTGGAAATGTTTCTGATCTTCCGGCTTGGCCGGCCTGACATTCTGCCGGTCCATGACCTTGGAGTGCGCAAAGGCTGGGCCGTCACTTACGGCAAGAAGCACATGCCCAAACCCAAGGAGCTACTGAAATTTGGCGAACGCTGGCGGCCGTACCGGACTGTCGCGTCTTGGTATATGTGGCGCGCCTGCCAGCGTGCAGGCCACGCAGCGCTCCGCAAGATACGTCCACCGAAAGTGCGCAAGCGGCCGAAGGCGAGCGCTAGGGGCAGGGGCAAGTAGCGGCCGCTTTATCCGGTCTCGTGCTGGCCCGGAAGCTGCCTCATGGATCGTCGCGAAGGACGAACAGCGCTACCTCAGGGGCTAAAGCCCCTTGGATTTCACATCGCTTGCGTGGGGGCTGAAGCCCCCACCTCCTGAAGAAGAGGAGTTTTTCCGCAAGCTGTGAAAGTCGTGCTCTGTCGCTTGGCATTTATGAGACAGGATCTACTCGATTCTCAGGGCGTCCAGGGGCGAGATGGCGGCAGCGCGGCCTGCGGGAATGATGGCGGCAAAGAACGAGCAAATCGCCAAAGCCCCCGTAGCCACGCTGAGCGCGGGAGGATCCCAAGCTCTCACTCCGTAGAGCTGCGCCGAAATCAGGCGCGCGACGCCCACCGCCAGCGGCAAGCCTAGAATCAGCCCCAGCAGCACGCGCTGGAAGGCGCCGCGTAGCACGAGTTGAATCACGTTGACGGGCGCCGCGCCCAGCGCCATGCGTATGCCGATTTCGTTCGTTCGCTGGGCCACGCTATATGCGGTGACACCATACAAGCCCACGGCTGCCAGCACCAGCGCGACAATTCCAAACAGGCCGGCCAAGCCGGCGACGGCGCGTTCCTGGTCAAAAGAAAGCTCGACCTGCTGGCGCATGGTTCGCACGCTGGTGATGGTGATGTCGGGGTCTAGCTCGGCGATGGTGCGCGTGAGCAACGGTTCCAGGACACCTGTCGGCGTATTGGTGACCAGCATGATTCCGCCGATGAAGTGGGAGCGCAATTCGAGCTTGCTCATCATGGCGTTCTTGTAGTCGACGGATTGGTCCAGTGGGACGTAAAACATGGGCCGGGCGGGCCGGCTCAGTCCCCAGCCGGCAAACTTGGCGTCACCGACCACGCCCACAATGCGGTAAGTGCCGGCGTTCTCGGGCAGGTCCAGCCCGAAGTGCTGATCCAGCGGATTTTCGTTGCTCTTGAAGAAGCGTTTCACGAAGGCTTCGTTGACGACGGCCACCGGCTCGCTCGTCTCATTGTCGCTGGCGCGGAAGCCTCGGCCACGCAAGACGGGGATGCCAAAGTTCTGAAGGTAATCCGTGGTCACACGATCCCAGGAGGCGCCTGACGGTTCGTCCATCTTCGGCAGGGGATGGCCAGCCACAATGATGAGTTCACCCCAGTTGTCGGTTAAGGGGTTATACAGCGCCATGTCGGAAGACTGCACGCCTGGCAAGCGATTCAGCTCCGTCTGCATCTGCCTGTAGAGGGCCGTGAGCTGCGGGAACGTGCGGGAGCCAGGCGGGTTGTGCAGTTCCACGATCACGCGGCCTGGAATCTGATAGCCAAAGTCCTGATGCTCGAGCTTATTCAGGCTGCGGGCTAACATCGTTGCGCCCGCTACCAACACCACAGAGACAGTCGCTTGGACGACCAGCAGTGCCTTGCGGGTTAACGAACCTCTGTCGCTTGTGCTGCGGCCCGCTCCGCGCAGGGCTTCGGCGGGATCGGTTCTCGTGGCAAACCACGCGGGAGCCGCGCCGAAGATGATTCCCGTGAGCAGGGCTACCGCGAACGCAAAACCGAGGACCATCCAGGAGGGCGCCGGACTGATGGGCAGAAAATGAGCCCTATGGAACGCCAGCACCAGAAGCAGGCGCGCCGCTCCTACAGCAACCAGCAGCCCCACGATGCCCCCGCCAGTCGCGAGCAGGATGCTCTCGGTCAACGCTTCGCCGATGATTTGTGCTCGAGTGGCGCCAAGCGCAATCCGGACGGCGGTTTGTCCGCGCCGCGCAACGGCGCGGGCCAGCAGCAGGTTCGCCACGTTGGCGCACGCAATGAGGAGAACCAGCCCGCAAACTCCGAGCAGAATGTTCAGACTGCGGCCGTATTCTTGCTTCATGACGGCTACGCCGGCTCCGGCAGGAATGACGTCCAAGGTCTGCTTCGGCAGCATGCGGATTACGTCCGCCATCCAGTTTGCGGGGTATTGCGAATCGGTTTTCAGCCACTGGCGCAAAACGGTGGTCAGACGAGGCGCCATGCCTTGCACCGTAGCTCCGGGCTTTAACCGGCCAATCGCGCGGAGCCACGCGGAAATGGGCTGCCGCAGGAGGGTGCTTTGGCCGGAAATCATCGGCTCTTGCTGCAGAGGAATCCAGATGTCCGGCGGGTCGCTTTCCAGAGTTTCTCCGAAGAAGCCCGGGGGAGCTATGCCGATGACGGTCAGGGGGAGGCCTTCGACAAAGAATGTCGAACCCACCACCTTGGGATCGCCGCCGTAGGTAAGCTGCCAGGCGCGGTGACTGAGGACGGCCACGGGTGTGGCGCCGGGCTTGTCGTCTTCTTCCCTGAACACGCGCCCGGCAAAGGCGCCGATTCCGAACGTCTTGAAATAATTGCCCGCGACATATTCCGACCGCAGCGGCCTGGCGGCGATGTCCTTGCCTTCGCGGCGGACGCTTAGCTGCCAGCGGCCGGCCTGGAATGCCGTTAATTCCTCAAACTCCGGCGCTGCGGATTTCAGCCGCTCAAACAAGGAGAAGGAAAACATCCCCCATTCGTCCTGGGGGCCTCCTTCGACGCAGCAATCGTCGCCGGTGCCGATGCGGTATAACCTGCCAGGGTCGACGACGGGCAGGGAGCGGAGCATGACGGCGTTGATTAGCGTGAAAATGGCTGTGGTGCCGCCGATCCCCAACGCTAGAGTGAGCATGGCGGTAGCTGTAAATACGGGCGCCAGCCGGAACTGACGAAGTGAGTACCGAATCTTGCCAAAGATGTTGCGCATGCTCACACCTCCAGCCTGGGTTTCTTCGAGCCTTACCTACGTGAATACGTAGACTATGGCAGCTAGGTTCCCCGGTGCCGACAGCCGTTCTGTCACGGAATCATGGCGATGTTTCCGGACCTCAGGGTTTCGACGATGGTACCCCTGGGGAGGTTTGAGACGGTCGCTACATTTATTTGGACTTACTGCCTGGTTTAACTGCTTTGGAGCAAGCTCGCGTAGGGAAGTCTAGGGACATCGTAACCCCCTGAGTCGTTGAGGTAGTAATCCAAGAAAACAGGTGGAAGCAAGCAGAGTTGGAGCGGAGCGCGAGGGGCGAGCCGTTCGATGATCTGCCAAGGGCTGAGATTCTCCT
>DASSIZ010000085.1 GCA_035691485.1 Terriglobales bacterium | reverse complement strand
CGTTCCTCACCATTCGGCCCGCGAGCATAGATGCGGAGCGTCTTCACGTGTCCGGGGTCGGGATCCACGCCAAACGTGCTGTTGCCCATCCGGAACACACGGTCCTGACGCGCTATCTCCTTCAAACGATCAGTGACGTTGCCGTGTCTGGCGTTGGTGCCGTACTGGGCGCTCAGAATGACGTACTGGCCGGAGTCTCGGGTTGTGGCCGCCCCGGTTGTAGCCGCGCCGCCTTCCCAGCGGCCACTCCAGCGTTCGTTGCCCCAGGTGCCGTTGCCCCAACTGCGGAACTGTGAGCCGTCGACGGTGCTGCCTTCGCGATATTCGAACATGCGTTCCTCACCATTCGGCCCGCGAGCATAGATGCGGAGCGTCTTCACGTGTCCGGGGTCGGGATCCACGCCAAACGTGCTGTTGCCCATACGGAACATACGGTCCTGACGCGCTATCTCCTTCAAACGATCAGTGACGTCGACGTGCCTGGCATTGGTGCCGTACTGGGCTCTCAGAATGACGTACTGGCCGGAATCGCCCGAAGAGTATTGGGCCGCCAGCGTTCCCGGCAGAAATACCGCTGTAAGTAACAAAGAAACGAGCCAGATCTGAACCATGAGAATCTCCTTAGGAAAAATCAACGTGCTGGGGACGTTCCGGAGTACCGATTTGACCGCCCGTCTGCCCCCCGCCGGCTTTGAACTCGGAATGGAAATTTGAACACCTGACCTTCGAGGCGGAGCGCCATACCTGTCTTGAGTTCTGAAGCAATGATCACAGCTAGACCTCTGAAGCCGTAGGCGCTGATTGTAAGCCCGTTCACTGAAGTTGGGTCACTGATGAAGAGCAGGCGCGGAAAGCCTAGCTGCTGCTCTCCGCAGTGTCGGATTCAGCTATGCGATTCGCCAGCAGGTCGAATTTGCCCGCAGTGTTTTCGACGATCGCCGTAAGCTTAATTCTAGTGTCACAATAGCTCCCTCGCCCTTAATGCACGATGGAGGACGGCGCCTACCGAGCCGCAGCGACTTTGTTTGCCATGGCAACGGCGTCGAATGCCTGGCGGAGGTCGGCGATGAGGTCTTCCACATCCTCAATGCCCACTGAATAGCGAACCAGGCCGTCGCTGAATCCTGCCGCGCGACGATCCTCCGGCGAGATGCCGGCATGCGTCATGGAAGCCGGATGCTCAACCAGCGTCTCCACGCCGCCCAGTGAGACCGCCAGCGTCGCCACCTTGAGGGCGTTCATCAGCTGGCGCCCCGCCTCCATTCCGCCCTTAAGCTCGAAGCTGATCATGGACCCGAAGCCCCTCATCTGCCGCTTGGCCAAATCATGCTGGGGGTGCGACTCCAGGCCGACGTAACGCACAGTCTGGACTTCGGTTTGTCCCTCCAGCCAGCGCGCAATCTCCAGTGCATTCCGCTGCGCCCGCTCGATCCTAATTCCCAGCGTTTTGAGGCCGCGCGAAACCAGGAAAGCCTGGTGCGGATCCATGTTGCAGCCGAGATTGATCATCACGCTGCGCAACAGCCGGTAGATAGACTGATCCTTCGCGACCAGGATTCCGCCGACCACATCCCCGTGGCCATTGATGAATTTGGTCACCGAGTGGAGCACCACGTCGGCGCCGAGATCCAACGGCTTCTGCAGATACGGACTGGCGAAGGTGTTATCGACGGCAAGTAGACAGCCATGCGCATGCGCCAGCGCCGCAACCTGCGCTATGTCCGTCAGCTGCATCGTCGGATTGGAGGGAGTCTCCACATAGACCAGCCTGGTCTCGGGGCGCAGAGCATCGCGGACGCGGCCCAGGTCCGAGGTATCGAGATAGGAGGATTCAACTCCGAAGCGCGAAAAGTGGTTCTCCATCAGTCCCCGGCTGGGTCCGTAGACCGATGCCGTGCTCACCATGTGAGCGCCCGCGCTCAACACCGCTAAGTACAAAGTGGCTACGGCGCCCATGCCGGAGCTGGTCGCAATGCCTCCGCAACCGTTCTCCAGTTCGGCCACGATCTCCTCAAGCGCACGGATGGTGGGATTTCCAATGCGGGTGTAGATGTAACCATCCTCCTGTCCCGCAAAGAGCGCGGCGCCGTGTTGGGCATCTCGAAAGGCAAATGTGGAGGTCTGGTAGATCGGAACGGTGATTGCACCAGTCGGGTCCGCTCTGTGGCCGGCGTGGATCAGCTTGCTATTGATGCCGAGATGCTTCGTGTCCATGGGTTCCAGTTGCCCCTCTCGAACGAAGTCGAGCACATCCGCGTGTTCTGACCAGTGTCAAACGGCGTGGTCGGGGAGAACAGTGATACTCCGCACCTATTGTCGTGACTGCCGGGCCCATTGGTGTTGTTTGTCAAATCGATACGCATAACGCCATTGAGGCAAACTGCATTTGTTTCCAGCGAGCAACCCAAGGTTGACACAGGGTGTGATGGAAATAGGAATGTCGAGGGGCACAATGGAAAAGGAGCTGGCCTATTTCGATAATGCAGCCACGGCATGGCCCAAGCCGGAGGGTGGTACAACTTCATGCTCGACTGCGCTCCGCAACAACTCGGAACATTGGAGATGCACGGCGGAGTCCGATTCTCAATCGGGGCGTTCAATACCGATGAGCAAGTCGACGCGGCCATCCATGCCGTCGCCGAGATCGTTGGCTGGGCTGCCGCACACCGTCAACGGCCAGCAACGCTAACGGCCTCTTGAGCCGACGCTGTGGTTGCACGGGCGACTCCGCTATTGGTCCGGATCAGTCTTGAGCGCTCACGGTGGCCGGAGCCAAGCCCAGATGCGACCGGAAATACGATACCGCCGGCAGAAGGACCACCCTCCCGTTTTGGGTTGGTGGCCTGGTTGCGGCGAAGCAATTTCAGGCCGCCGCAGCGCCCGCTCCACCTAGACTTCTCGACGTTGCTGATTGTTACCACCCGCTAAGAGCAATCCGCCCCCCGCGATCTTTTCGAGCAGATGCGGACGCGTTAAACTCTCGCAGGTACATGGCGTGGTTCATCGATGAAACGTGTCCTGTTGGTCGGTTTTGATCCTGCAACGGTGGACTTTTCGGATCCGGCGCTGCCGCCGGGCATGACCGCGGAGAAGATCCACGCTGGGGTCAGACTCGCGCTGGCCGATTTCGCAGGGCGAGGTTGGCATTCCGAGATCTGCTTCATCAAACCCGACGAGACCGCGGTCCCGACGATTGAACGCTGCCTGGCAGGTGCCGTCTACGAATGTGTAGTGATTGGCGCGGGTGTCCGCCTGCCACCCAATCGGCTGGTGCTGTTTGAAGCCGTGGTCAACGCCGTCCATCGTGCGGCACCGCAAGCGACGATCGCCTTCAACACCCGCCCTGAAGATAGCGGTGCGGCAGCCGCGCGCTGGATCTGACACGCGTTCGCGACGATTCGGTCAAACCCGCCCGCATGGTCCTCCGAAATTTGGCCGGCTAACTATCGTTTCGCCGTATGATTTGATATCGAGGCGGTGAACCGCAAAGGCTAAATGCATCACCCTTCGATTTGGAGCAACGGGGACGAGGTGGGAGACATCAACGCGCACGGTACCGGTACCAGGATCAACGACCCCGTCGAAGCCAAATCCATCCGCGAGGTCTTCGGCCGTCATGCGGACCGATTGCTGGTTAGTTCCACGAAATCGATGCACGGCGCTTGAGCCCGAAGTCTTTTCTCCGGCAGGCCATGGTCCGAGGTGTCATGACGGGTAATTTACGGGTGACACTCTGATGTAGTACGTTGCGGCAATCCGTTCCGGCGGAACTCCATCGCGAGGCGATAGCTTGCCACAGCGGTACGATCCATGGGGCCCCGCTGTCCTGCAGTCCGGTTCGTTATACAAATTTGCGTCGTCGCGAATGGCGCGCTTCACCGGGCTCGCGATGGTGTTGCTGGCGGCGGCGACCGCGGTCGCGCAGATCTCGCCGGGGCCGCTCTCCAAAGCACATCGTTCACTGGAAGGCGCAAGCAACTGCACCACCTGCCATCGCCTTGGCGGGCAGCGCACATTCAAGTGCCTGGAGTGCCATACCGAGATCGCGAGCAAAATTTCCGCCGGCGCCGGTCTGCACGCGCGCGTCGTGACCAGGAACGACGGCAGCCAAACCTGCTCCACTTGCCACTCCGAGCACAATGGCGAGCAGTTCGCGCTGGTGAAGTGGGAACCGTCGCTACAGCAGTTCGACCACGCCAAGGCGGGGTGGCCGTTGACCGGCAAACATGCCGCGCTTGTTTGCAGCCGTTGTCATGAGCCGGCAAAGATCGCGGCCGGGGCGAAGCCCCTGATTAAGGTGAGAGACCTCAGCCGAACATTTCTCGGCCTTTCTCGCGAGTGCGCCTCCTGCCATGAAGATGCCCACAAGGGTAAGCTCGGCAAGACCTGCGAACAATGCCACAGCACCAATGACTGGAAGAAGGTCCCGAGCTTCGACCACAGCCGCACGCGCTTTGTCCTGACCGGCGGGCACCTGCGCCTGAGCTGCGATAAATGTCATACGCCTCTGGAACGTGGCGGGCCGCCGCGCTGGACCGGCCTGATCTTCGACCGCTGCACCGGGTGCCATGCCGACCCGCACCGTGGCTCCTTCGCGAATTCCTGCCAGTCGTGTCACAACACCGCCAACTGGAAAGCGGTCCCGGCAACGCTGCTGGCAGGCAAGTTCGATCATGCTGCCACCAGGTATCCATTGCTCGGCAAGCACACGCTTTTGCGTTGCGAGCAATGCCACGCCGGCGGCGACTTCAAGAAGCCGGTGGCATTCCAAAAGTGTACCGACTGCCATCGTCCCGATCCGCACGGCGGACAGTTCCTCAAGCGCGCGGATGCCGGAGAGTGCTCGTCCTGTCACACCGTCGAAGGTTTCAAGCCCGCCAAGTTCGGGCTGATCGAGCACACGGCGACGGCGTACCCGCTCGAGGGCAAGCATGCGGCGGTCACCTGCGAGAAGTGCCACATTCCGGCTGGAAAGGCGACGCTGTATCGCATCAAGTTCGCGCAGTGCACCGATTGCCACCGTGATGCGCACGAGCGCCAGTTCGCGGCAGCGCCTCTGCTCAACCGCTGCGAGTCGTGCCACACGCTGAAAGGTTTTCGTCCGTCCACGTTCACTCTGGAACGGCACAAGACCTCACGCTTCACGCTGGCGGGTGGTCATCTTGCTGTTCCGTGCGGCGAGTGCCACAAACCTGCGGGCGAAGCCGGTCTTACAACTGCGCGTTATCGTTTCGAGGACCGCTCCTGCACTGCCTGCCATCAGGACCCGCATCGCGGCCAGTTTCGCGAGCGCATGATGGCCAGGTCTGCGGGTGGAAATCCGAAAGGCTGCGAAGCCTGCCACTCGCTGCGATCATGGAAGGACCTGTCGGGCTTCGATCATGCTTCCACGCGCTTCCAGTTGCTTGGCAGCCACCGCGCGATCGCTTGCGCCGATTGTCATCGCCCGCCGAAGCTGGAGACCACGCTCATCAACGTGAGCTTTGCTTCTGCCCCAACCTCCTGCGATGGTTGCCACAAGGACATCCACGCCGGGCAGTTTGCCTCCGCCGGCATCGTGCCCAAGTGCGATTCGTGCCACAACAGCAACAAGTGGAAACCGTCGCTCTTCGATCACAAAGCTCGCACCCGCTTCCCGCTCGAAGGCGTGCACAAGAACGTCCGCTGTGAACGCTGCCACAACAACATAAAAACGGTGAGTGGATCCGACGTGTTGTTTTACAAGCCGACGCCGACCGACTGCGTCGCCTGCCACGGTCCGAATCTCCCTTCGCCGACCGCTGCCCCTGGACGGGGCTAGTAGCACGACTTTCCGTCATCGTTGAATTTTTCAACGGCGGGAAAAATGTCCACCTGCCATGTTCTTTTTTCGCAAGCCAGAGTTACGTGAGACCTGCCAAGTCACGTCAATTGCCAGACTTGCAAAGCAGCTATTGTCCACGTGGACAGGTGATTTCGTAATCTTCTCGACCGTGGACCGAAACGGTACTGTCAGTGGCGAAGGAATTGCACCACTTCCAGCAAATTCCTTCAACGGCAGCGTTTTTGACGAGCCGTCAACGCCGCACAACTTCGGCATGACTTTCAACTGCCGTGTTGTGGGCTCACGGCAAACCATTGGACTGAACCCGGGACAGTCGATTCCATTTGGAAAGTGGAACGCGCTTGGTATCGACACTGGCACTTCAATTGATGATGTTGCTGTTATCGGCAATGGGTGGCGCTCAGCCGCAGCGTCAGGCCTCGCCTGCGTCCACGCACAGCCCGCACGGCAATCTCAGCGTTCCCTGCCAGAACTGTCACACGTTTTCCGGATGGAAGCCGATCCGGAGCATTCCAGAATTCGACCACAACAAAACGCGCTATCCCTTGCGTGGCATGCACAAAAACGTGGCCTGCGTGCAGTGCCACAGCAACCCCGTGTTCACCAACATCGGAAGCAAGTGCGCCGACTGCCATGCCGACATTCACCGCCGCCAGATGGGAGCGCAGTGCGAGCGGTGCCATACCGTGAACGGCTGGATGGTATCGCTGAAATCGGTGCGCGACCACTCCAACCGGTTCCCGCTGATCGGCGCGCACGCCGTCACTGATTGCGATTCTTGCCATAAGGGGGGCGCCACCGGGCAGTTTCAGGGCCTGTCCACCGACTGCATCAGCTGCCACATGAGTTCGTACCTGAACACCAAGACACTCAGCCACACGGCGCTTGGCTTCCCGACGCAATGCCAGCAGTGCCATTCGTCCGACTCCTGGGCCGGCGCTCGCTTTGACCATGGCGCCCTGACGGGCTTTCCGCTCACCGGCGCCCACGCCAGCCTCGACTGTACGGCCTGCCACGTGGGCGGAAAGTACCAGGGCACGCCTACCAACTGCGTCAGTTGCCATTTGAAAGATTTCAACGGCGCCAAGGACCCCGACCATGTCAAGATCGGCTTCCCGCAAACCTGCGCGCAGTGCCACGCCACGACCACCTGGCTGGGCGCCACCTTCGACCACGCCAGCACCGGCTTCGCTCTTAGTGGCGCCCACGCCACGCTGAATTGCTCATCATGCCACACCGGCGGGACTTTGACCGCCGCCAATACCAGCTGCGTTTCCTGCCACCTGAACGATTTCAACCACACCACGAATCCGAACCACGTGGCCGGCGGGTTCTCGCAGCAGTGCACCATCTGCCACAACACCACGGCGTGGCAACCTGCCTCGTTTGATCACAGCAAGACCGTTTTTCCGCTGACCGGGGCGCACACCACCGTCCCTTGCACGAGCTGCCACGTCGGCGGTCAGTACTCCAGCGCGCAAACAGCCTGCTCCGGCTGCCACATGACGGATTACCAGAAGACGACAAACCCAAGCCATCTGACGGTCGCCTTCCCAACCACCTGCAACCAGTGCCACAACACCAGCAGCTGGGCCGGGGCGACGTTCGACCACTCGACAACCGGTTGGGCCCTCACCGGGGCGCACGCTTCGCAGCCCTGCTCGTCATGCCACGCGGGCGCAATGCTGACGGCGGCGAATACGCAGTGTTCTAACTGCCATCTGACGGATTACCAGAAGACCACCAATCCAAATCACATCTCGGTCGGCTTCCCCACCGACTGCTCGGTCTGCCACAGCACGGTGAATTGGACCGGCGCGACCTTCGACCATACGACAACCGGTTGGGCGCTGACCGGCGCGCACACCACGCTGGCGTGCTCTTCCTGTCACAAGGGAGTGATCCTGAGCTCGGCGAACACCGCATGCGTGTCGTGTCACCTGAACGATTTCAACGGAACTACCAACCCGAATCACGTTGCGGCGCAGTTTCCGCAGCAGTGTGAGGTCTGCCACAGCACCTCGGTGTGGCAGCCGTCGACCTTCAATCACAACAACACCGTCTTCCCGTTGACCGGCGCCCACACCACCGTCCCTTGCGCCAGTTGTCACATCGCTGGACGGTACGCGGGCACGCCGACCGATTGTTATTCATGCCATAAGACTGATTACCAGGGTGTGACAAATCCCAACCACGTCGCGGCTGGTTTCCCGACCACTTGCCTCACTTGCCACACTACGACAAGCTGGCTGGGCGCGACCTTCAATCACACCTGGTTCTCCATTCCTCACCACACCGCGCGGCTGTGCAGCGACTGCCATACGAATTCATCGGATTACTCCGTCTTTGTGTGCACAAGCTGCCATGCGCAAGCAACGACGACGTCGCAGCACCAGGGCATCAGGGGCTTCGTCTGGAACAGCACGAATTGTTATTCCTGCCACAAGAACTAGGCAGGCGAAAACGACAGGGAGATGGTCGGAAAACTTTATTTCGAAGTGACGACATGCGTGGCCGCTCTGCTGGCATTGTTCGTGTGCGGCGGCACCGCGTTCGCACAGGAAGCGTCGCTGGGTGACCTCGCCCGCCAGGCGCGCCAGCCCAAGCTGGCCGGGCAAGCTGCGCCCGCCTCCGGCCAGGAGTCCCTCGCCGAACAGGCGCGCAAAGCCTTGCAGCAGGCGCCTGCGCCGATATCGTCGAACGCTGCTGCCGATTCACTGGCCGAGCAAGCGCGGCAAATTTCCTATCAGCGAAACTTTCAAAAATTCCTTGGTCAACTGCGACACCGGCCGCTGCCTTACTTGGAAATCGCGGTGGCGCCGCCGCTGGGCACGCAGCCGTCAAGGGTGGAGGTCGCGAGAAAGCCGCGCGACCGTGGCGCGACACCGGCAGGGCAGGGATTTTCACTTTCCCAAGTGCTCCATTCGCGTTCCAGGCAGTCACGTGACGACGTAGCCCGAATCTCCGGCCCGAGTGCGCCTGCACCAACGCCTGCCGTGTCTCCGGCAACACCTGCGGATACACCGCCGCCGAGTGGCGCTCAGATGGCAAGCGCGCAGCATCCCGCCGACAAGCCCGCCCCCGCGGTTCATCAGGAAGTGCTCACGCCCACGCCAGAGCTTCCAACTGCAGCGAAAGTCGAGCAGCCCATCGTCCCGGCAGAACAGGTCCCAGCGGCTCGGATCCAGTCGGCGGCCGGGTTGAGCGCGCCACAGCCGCCGGTTGGAGCGACTCCGTTGGCTGCCGTCCCGCCACCGCCGCAGGTCGATCCGATTCCCCTGGCCACCGTCCCGACGCAGCCGCAGGACACTTCGACCTTGCCTCAGCCCGACGCCGTTCCGGTGCATGCCGCAGTGAATATTCAAACCGAGTTCAAAGTGAAATACGTCGGTCAGGACGTGGTTTACCTCAGCAGCGGTCGCAGCGCCGGCCTCGCCGAAGGCATGAAGCTGGCGATCAAGCGTCCGGCGGATGGCACAACCCCCAGCGCCGCGCCGGTCATCGCGGAATTGGAAGTCGCGTCCGTCGCCGCATCGTCGGCTGTGTGCGAGGTCAAGACCACCGCCTCCGACCTCCATGCCGGCGACATAGCCTATCTTTCCGAAGCCGATGCCGAACTGCTGGCCCAGACCCGCGCTGTCGGCGGCTCACGCAAGTACCCGCAGGTGATCGCCTTCACCGAGGGCGGCGATCCTCTCGACGAAGAAGCGCGCGACGAATTGCCGCGCCCGCCGTTGCAGGAAATCAATCGCGCGCGCGGACGCATTGGCTTGGACTACAGCGGCATCAGCAGCCGCGGCTCGATCACTTCGTCCACCAATCAGATTGGCGGCGTGGTTCGCGCCGACATCACCCGCATCGGCGGCACCTACTGGGGCCTGAGCGGCTACTGGCGGGGCCGCTTCAGCAACAGCTCTTACGACGGCCAGGCCACGCTGCAGGACCTTCTCAACCGCACCTATCATCTCAGCCTGACCTACGACAACCCGAAAGGCGCATGGGTAGCTGGTTTCGGCCGGCTCTACTTGCCGTGGGCCACCAGCCTCGACACGCTCGACGGCGGCTACGTCGGGCGCCGCCTCGGACATGGAACAACCGCCGGCGTGTTCGCCGGCTCCACGCCGGATCCGACCTCGTGGGATTACAACCCGGACCGCCGCATTGCCGGCACGTTTATCAACTTTGAAGGCGGCAGCTTCGACAAGATCCGTTACACCAGCACGTCCGGGATCGCGCTCTCCACGCTGGGCTGGATTTCGGACCGCCCGTTCGTCTTTTTTGAAAACGGGATCTTTTTCAAGCGCTACCTGTCCATTTACGAATCCGCGCAGGCCGACGATCCGCGTCCTGCACCCGGCGTCACCGCCGCCGGTCCCGGACTGAGCCGCAGTTACGTCACCGTGCGCTTCCAGCCGCATCGCCGCATTGCTTTCGACCTCAACCACAATTATTTCCGCGACGTTCCCACGTTTTCGCAGCAGCTGATCGCGACCGGCCTGGTGGACAAGTACCTGTTCCAAGGCTTCAGCGCGGGTGTGCGCGTGGAACCGGTGCGGCACGTAACGCTTTACACCGACCTTGGCCTCAGCAATCGCAGCGGCGACATGAAAAATTCCATCAACCAGCTCTACGGCATAACCTGGGACCACATCTGGAAAACCGGCTTGCGCGCCGACCTCAGGGCTTCCAAGTTCGACAGCTCGTTCGGTTCCGGGACCTATCGTTCTGTCGGCCTGGCACGCAATTTTGGAGAGCGCTTGCACTGGCAGGTCCAGGCGGGCAAACAGAACCTGACTTCGAGCCTGACCAGCCAGGGCCAATCGACGTTCGTGAACTCTTCACTTGACTCTACGTTTGGTCGGCACTACTTCCTGCAGGCCGACTACACCACGCAGCGCGGTGTCATGTACGACTACGACCAGTGGATTCTCACCTTTGGCTATCGCTTCGATAACCGCTCGAAGATCGGAGGTGGGCAATGAAGCGAGCGCGCCTCTGGTTAATTCCTGTGCTGCTCTGCGGGCTTCCAGCACTGGCCGCGGAGGCCTCGACCGGCCTGCTCGACCACACTCGCGCCCAGGTTGAACACTTCATCAAACTCTTCTCCGAGGTTCGCTGCACCGAAGAGGTGGTGCAAGTCCGTCTCAACCAGCACGGCAAGATCGAGCATCAGCAAAAAACTTTGTACGACTACCTGGTCATGGCGCAGGAATCGGGTTCCGACCTGAGCCTGCAGGAGTCGCGTCTTGAACAGCAGAGTCCGCAGAAAAAGTCGAACTTACCGCTGCTGGTAACTAACGGCTTTGCGACGCTGCTGCTCATCTTTCATCCTTCCTACCAGGAAGACTTCGAGTTCTCGCCTGCGGAAACCGAGGTCGTCAATGGCCAGACGCTGGCGCGCATCGCCTTCCGGCACATTCGCAACAAACCGACAACAATGGAACTGGTGCTGCGCGGGCGCGAATATCCGCTCGACTTCGCCGGGACAGCATGGATTGACCCAACCTCCGGCAGCATCGTGCGCATGAAAGCCGAGCTCGCCCAGCCCATGGATGATATCGGCCTGCGCGTACTGCGCACCGACGTGCAATACGCTCCCGTCCGGCTGCGCGGCGTGGATGATTCGCTGCGCCTGCCTTCCATCGCCACGGTTGAAGTCCAAACCGCGCGCCAGCACTGGCGCAACGTCCACCGCTTCGCCGGCTACCAGCATTTCTCGGTCGATGTGGAGGAAAACGTAAAGGCCCAAAAATGAGTTCCACAACGATTGCACAACGCGTTCCGCATGCCGCCTCAGGGAACACGGGGCACAAGATCCGCCTGGTCGCCGGCTACCTGCTGACTTTCGGCGTCATCGTCTCGCTCGCGATTTATGGCGCGAGCTACTACACGCTGGACTCCGCCCAGCGCCCCTTCTCGGCGAAACACGCCCTGCTGAAGCCCAGCGGCTTGATTGGAATCAAGCTCGGGATGCTTGGCGTGGGCATGTTTTTCTTGATCTTTCTTTATCCCCTGCGGAAGCGCTGGAAATGGCTCGCGCTACAAGGCAACACCAAGCATTGGATGGATTTCCACGTGATGCTCGGAATCGCCGCGCCGTTCATCATCGCGCTGCACGCATCGTTCAAGTTTCAAGGCTTCGCCGGCATCGCATTCTGGATCATGACCGCGGTCGCGCTCAGCGGCGCCGTGGGCCGGTATCTCTATGCGCAAGTGCCGCGCCACGTAACTGCCGCCGAGGTGTCGCTAAGCGAATCCCGCGACCTGCAGGAGACCTGCACCACCGAGCTTTCATCGCAGTACCTGCTGCGCAAGTCCGAATTGCAACGGCTCTTTCGCGTTCCGAGCGCGGAGGAGGTCGCGCGCATGCCGATGCTGGTGTCGCTGGGTCGAATGATGTGGCTCGATGTTACACGCCCGTTTTGCGTTGCCCAGTTGCGCCGCAGGACGTTGACTACAGCGCAGTCAATTCTCAGCCTGGGCGGCCTATTCCGCACCAGCAACGAAGAACTGGAGAAAGCGGTCGACATCGCGCGCATGCAGGCATACCTGGCCAAGCGCCTGGCATTTTTGTCGCGGGCGGAGCGCGTGTTCCACCTGTGGCACGTTGTGCACAGGCCGTTCAGCTACTCGTTCGTCCTGCTTGCCCTTGTGCACATCGCGGTGGTTTGGATGCTGGGGTACTTGTAAGGTGCCGAGCTTGGATTCGCTGATCACCTATTTCATAGGAGCTGGCATTGTCACGATCTTCGTGTACCTGTACCTGAGAGGGTTAAAGAAGAAGGAGCGGCAGTGGCATGCCGCCGCGGAAAAAGGGAACCTGATCTCACAAGGTCCGAAGGCGCAGCATCCGCATATAGACGCCAACTACTGCATCGGCTGCCAGACCTGCACCTCGGTGTGTCCCGAAGGCGACGTCCTCGGCATGGTCGGCGGCAAGGCCGCAATCATTAACGGCTACAAGTGCATCGGCCACGGCCTGTGCGCGGAAGCTTGCCCAGTGGGCGCCATCACCATGGTGATGGCCAGCCCGAGCGTGAGCGCGGAAATGCCGCGCTTGACACCGGAATACGAAACCAACATTGCGGACCTGTTCATCGTCGGCGAACTTGGCGGGTTGGCACTGATCAAGAACGCCGTCAACCAGGGCCGTGAATGTGTTGACATCATTGCCGGCCGCCGGGCGCGCTCGCCCGCGGCAACTGCGCCTGAAGTTCGCGATGTCGTGATTGTCGGAGCCGGGCCGGCAGGAATCAGCGCCTCGCTGCGGGCGATCGAGAAAAAATTGAATTACGTCACCATCGAGCAGGACCGGGTCGGCGGAACTGTCGCCAACTACCCGCGCCAGAAGCTTGTCATGACCACTCCGGTTGAGTTCCCGATGTACGGCAAGTTCAAGAAGATGGAACTCTCCAAGGAGAACCTGCTGGCGTTCTGGCAGAAAGTGATGCAACGCGCCGATTTCCAGGTACGCAGCGGCGAAAAAGTGGAAGAGATCAAGAAGGACGCGACCGGCCTGTTCACCGTTACCACTTCGAAAGGTCAGTATCGCTCGCGCTCGGTGGTGCTGGCGCTGGGCCGCGCCGGCACGCCGCGCAAGCTCGGCGTTCCCGGCGAAGACCTGCCGAAAGTGATGTACCGCCTCATTGAGGCCGACCATTACGTTCACAAGAAAATTCTGGTTGTCGGCGGCGGCGACAGTGCGGTTGAGGCCGCGATGGGACTGGCGCACCAGGTCGGAAATCGCGTGACGCTTTCTTACCGGCAGCCCGCGTTCAGCCGGATCAAGGAACGGAACTCGAACCGCATCGAGGAATGCATCCGCTCCGGCAAGATCAACGTGATTTTCAACTCGGCTCCGGTCGAATTCCGCCAGGATTCCGTCGTTCTCGACGTCAGCGGCGCGCGCCGGGAAATTCCCAACGATTATGTCTGGATCTTTGCCGGCGGCACTCCTCCCAACGACTTCCTGCGGAAAATCGGGGTGCAACTGGGAGACCTTGACCTCACCGACGATGCCCGGCGCGAGACCCACCAGCAGGGAAGCGGCGGAAGTCCACCTGCTGCCGCCACGACCCATCATTTCGGTGCAGCTCTACGCTTTTAGGGCGTCAATCTCGCGGCATGGATTGACTTGCCGG
>DASSIZ010000084.1 GCA_035691485.1 Terriglobales bacterium | reverse complement strand
TTGGCATAGTAAGTCTGGTTGACGTCGTAGGCCTTACCGTCCACGACCAGCGTTACATATTTATAGCGGTTGCCGCTGAGCCGCTGCATGTACCACTGGATATGGTGCCAAGAGCCTGGAGAGAAACGAGAACACGGGATCGAGGTCTGGACCCAGCGGCCGGCACTCTGGTTCCAGGTATCCCACACGCCGTCGCCAAAGGCGCATTGCGTGCCGATCATGTATTCATAGCCGCCGACGGACTGCCATAAGTCAAACTCGGCGGACCAGAGATTGGCCGCGGTGGTGGAGTCGTAATAGACGTAGAAGTCCCAGAGAAAATTGCTAGCCCAATCCTGCTGGCCGAGCTTCTTGATCCAGAGAACATCGGCCCAAGACCCGCCGCCGTTGTAGAACTGAAGGCTGGCCCCGTCCATGGAGGGGGATGATTGCCAGAAGGCTTTCCAGTAATTGCTGGTGAGGGTGCCACCGGCACAGTCGCTGCACGAGGACCAGTTGCTCGTGGATTGATCGATATCTGAGAAGACATTGGCGCTCGAAGGTGGGGTGGGCAGAGCGCTGCTGCTCACCGAAGACCCGGACGTGGAAGAGCTGCTGTTGCCGTTGACGTTGATACTCAAGGAGGGTGAGGTGCCGAAACCACTGACCCGGTCCCAGGCCCGGATGTACACGGTGTGATTGCCGCCCGCCATGGCGACCGAAGCGGACAGCGAGTTTGAGTAGTTGTCGACCTGGTAAGCGTTGTTGTTGTCTACGTAGATGACCCAGCCGGCGATTCCGTTGGGGCTGGTGGCGCTGGCCTGGAATGTCACGGGGCTGGCCGGGGTCGAGCCGTTGCCCGGCGACTGAACGCTTACCGTAACGCCGCCGCTGCTCGGGGTCGGGTTGGAGGCGGACGCGTTGAGGGTGACGTAGGCCGTGCCGAATGCGCCGGTGCTATCCCAAGCGCGAACGGCCACGGCATGAGAGCCCGCGCTGACGTTGAGCGGCGCCGAAATGCTTGAGGTCGGACCGGGAGTTGTCCAGGCATCGTTGCCGTCCACATAAACCATCCACCCGGTAACAATACTTGAAGAGCTGGCGCTGGCTTGGAGGGTGAACGAGGTGCCGACGTTGGTTGGGGAAGTCACGTTCACCGTGACCGATGCGGACGAAGTTGGCGCAGCGCCGAGCAGCACAAATAGAGCCAAGAGGGTCGTGCAGAGGGTCGAAACGGTTCGCAAAAGGAAACCTCCGCTTGCTGAAAATGGTGGTGCGCGGGATTGAGAGTAAGCTGAGCAGCAACCTGCGCGAATCGGTGCGGGGCCCTAGGATTTCTAAGAAGATTTACTGAGTAGAGGCAGGAAAGTATCGTGACCCGAAAGGACTAATCCGGGTTGTCGATCCTTAGGAACGCATGAGTCGGGCGGCAGGCGCTGGTGGTTGGTGGCGGCAGAATGCTGGAAGAGCATTTCCGAATATCGATTGCCGATTGACGCTGGCTGATCCCAAAGCACCCGTTCGCCACTCAGCGCTAGCCTTTAGGTTTTGCCGACGTAGGCGTCGCGAACGTACTTATTGTTGATCAGTGATTTACTGGAACCCGATAGGGTGATGCGGCCCGTTTCCATGAGATAGGCGGTCTCCGACATCTGCAGCGCATAGCTGACGTTCTGCGCGACCAGAAGAATGGTGACCCCTTCTTTACGGATCTGTTCGACATGTCCGAAGATTTCGTCCACCAGTTTGGGAGCCAGGCCAAGCGAAGGCTCATCGAGCAGGAGCAGTTCGGGTTCGGCCATGAGCCCGCGGCCAATGGCGCACATCTGCTGTTCGCCGCCTGACAAGGTCCCGGCCAGTTGATGGCGGCGCTCCTTGAGGCGGGGAAATAGATCGTACACGCGAACCAGGCTTTGGTCGGCGCCCTTGCGCAGATTCCGGGGATAAGCGCCCATGCGCAGGTTGTCCTGGACCGTCATGCGCGGCCAAAGCTGGCGACCTTCCGGGACGAGGCCGATGTGCCGCTTGACGCGCTCGTGCGTTAGCAGCTGGGTAATGTCCTCGCCCTTGAAAAGGAGGCGACCGCCCTTGCTTTTGATGACCCCGATAATCGTATTCAGGGTAGTAGTTTTGCCGGCGCCATTGGAACCGATCACGGTAACGATCTGGCCGCGCGGCACCGAGAGTGACACGTCCCACAATACCTGCACCGCGCCGTAGCCGGCGGCAAGGTGCTCGACCGAAAGCATGACATCATTGGCCGGCGGGTCAGGCATTGTCCCAGCCTTTCGGGGCAGAGCCGAGATAGGCTTCGATCACTGCGGGATCCAATTGGATCTGCTCGGCCGTTCCTTCGGCCAGTTTCTCGCCGTAGTTGAGCACGAGAATGCGGTCGCACACACTGGTAATCGCTTTGACGTCGTGCTCCACATACATGATGGTGGTTCCGTCGGCGCGAATCTGGCGGAGCAGGTCGAGCATGGACGCAGTCTCTGCGTGGGTGAGGCCGCCGCAGATTTCGTCGCAGAGAAGGATTTCGGGCCTGGTGGCCAAGGCGCGCGCCACTTCCAGCTTTTTCTGATTGCCGACCGACAGCGTATAAGCCGGAGTCGCGGCCTGATCATGCAGGCCGACCGAGCGCAGCACGTCCATGGCGACTTCGGGCGGAAGTTTGTGGCCGGGGGATTGACGGCCGAAAGATGCGCCGACCTGCACGTTTTGCAGCACGGTCATGTTGCGGAACGGGCGCACGATCTGGTGGGTGCGCGCAATGCCTTCCTGCACCAGATGGAACGGGCGCAGCCCGGTCACGTCCTTGCCGCGGCATAGCACCTGGCCGGTGGTCGGCTTGTAGGTGCCGGCAATCATGTTGAACAGCGTGGTTTTGCCGGCGCCGTTGGGGCCGATGAAGCCGAAGATCTGTCCGCGGCGGACTTCAAAACTAACGTCCCGGACCGCTGCCAACCCCCCAAAGAACTTCGTCAGATGATTTGCCTGGAGTATTGGCTGTCTGTTTGTCTGCTCGGCGGTCACGGATCCTCCTGACCCTGCCAGTGAGATTGCGCAGCGCGCCCAGAATTCCCCCCGGCTCGACCAGCACGATCACGATCAGCAGCCCCCCATAGAGGAGCAGGTGAGCCTGGGGAAAGCGGGCAACAATCTCTTCTTCAATAATGCCGACGACACCGCCGCCGATGACCGGCCCCCACACCGTGCCCAGCCCGCCGATGACGGGCATAAGCAGGATCTGAACGCTGGTTTGAAAAGCAAAGACGCCGTTGGGATGAATGAACGCGGCATAGCGGGCAAACATACCGCCAGCCATCCCGGTGAGCGCAGCGGCGACGGCGTGGGCCTTGAGCTTGTAGATGAAAGGATTGACGCCGGAATCGGCGGCGGCATCCTCATCATCCTTGATGGCGCCCAGGCCAAGCCCGAACTTGTTGTGGGCGATCCAGTACGAAATGCCGATCGCGGCGGAGGCCAGCACCAGCGCCGAGTAGTAATGCTCAGACTGGTTGAAGATGCGGGTTTCGGCAATCCGGTAGCCGCTGGCGCCGCCGGTGAAATCGAGGTTGGTGGCCACCACTCGCACGGTTTCGCTGACCCCGATGGTAGCAATAGCGAAATAAGGGCCGCGCAGACGGAATGTCGGCAGTCCGATCAGCACGGACGCGATCGCGGCCGTTACCCCCGCGCAAAGAATGGCGACGTATGGGTGTAGATGGATGCCATCGATCAGCATGGCTGTTGTGTAGGCGCCGATGCCGTAAAACACCGCGAAGCCAAACGAGACCTGTCCGGCATAACCGCCCAGGAGATTCCACCCCACACTGGCCGTGATCCAGACGAACGAAACGAACAGGAGACGGAGAGCGTTGGCCTGGAGTCCAAACGCCGGAAGAAACGCCAGGACGGCGAGGAGCAACAACGGCGGCAGCAGTTGCCACAAGCGGCGTGTTGATTTCATGCGAGCCGCCGGATTCTCCCGAGCAAACTAGCGATGCCCCCGGGAAGGACAAGCAACACGACCACGAGCAGCCCGAAAGAAATGGCAAGCTGGTAGCCGGCAGGAAGCCAGATGATGCTGAGACTTTCCACCAGAGACAGCACGAGTGCGCCAATCGCGACACCACCAACGGATTCCAACCCGCCGAGCACGATGATGACGAAGGCGCGGATCAGGAAGGGCCGGCCGAAGTCGGGATTAAAGGAATACAAACTGGCCAGCAGCGCGCCGGCAAGTCCGGCGAACCCAATGCCAATGCCGAAGGTTAAGCCCGCGACCTTCTGGTCGTTGACCCCGACAATCTGCCCGGCATAGCGATTCTGAACCAGCGCCCGCAGTGCGCGACCGAACCATGTCCAGTTGAGCAGCATTTCCAGCAGCAGCACACACCCGGCGGCGGCGCCGAAAACGTAGAGGCGAATCGTCGGAATGATGATGGGGCCGAGGTGGATTACATCGAGCGTGCGGGGAGTAAAAATGGACCGGTCAGTATTGCCCCAAATCAGATAGCCGAGGTTCTGGAGTACGAGCCAGAGGCCAAACATCAGCAACAGCGAGGGCAGGGTCGGCTGGTCGGAACGTGGCAGCCAGCGCACCAGCAACCAGTGTATGAAGATGCCCACGATCACCATGATGGGAAACACGGCCAGCGCGGCCAAGATGGGATCGAGGTGGAAACGGTCGAACAGCTCCATCGCGAAATAGGCGCCCAGCATCATGAACCCCGCATGAGCGAGGTTCACGATCTTCATGACACCATAGATGACGGTCATGCCGACCGACATCACCGCGTAGATGCCCGCCAGCAGCACCGCTGCCACCAGCAGGTTGGCAAAATCAGCCAGGTCCATGGTTATCTCTTTGGCATGGGGGCTACGGATTCGCCCGTGGCCGCGTCCTTTGGAAACACGATGTCCACCTTGCCACCGGGCTTGGCCTGAACAATGACATAGGGCAGATGGGCTTGGCCATTGGCGGCGAACTTCACCACCTGCCCAGGAGTCAGGGCGTCCTTGAACTCAATCTTGTGAAGCTGGTCACGGATGGCGTCCTTGTTGAGCGAACCGGCCTTCTCGATGGCTTGCGCCACGATGCGCACCGCATCGTAGGCGGTGGCGGGATAATAGGAATCCGGGTCGTGCCCGGTGAACTGCTTGTAATCCTGGTTGAACTTTTTCACCTGCGGGTAAGGCAGGTCTTTCGACCACCAGATTCCGGCAAAGATGTAGTTGATGCCGTCACCCAGCGCCTTGCGGGCGTCCGTCTCGGCCGCGCGGGCGCCGTAGCTGACCATCTCGTGGTACATGCCGCCTTGCAGGTACTGGCGCTGCATGGTGATGTAGTCCTGCAGGTGGGCGTCGGAGAGGAAGATGTCGGCGTGTGCGTTCTTCACCTTTTGCAGGAGGGCGGAGAAGTCGGGCGATCCGAGATCGAACTTTTCGTTGAAAACAACCGTGAAGTAGCTCGGATTTTTCTTAACCCAGTCCTGGATGCCATTGGCATAGTCCACGCCATGGTCGCTGTTTTCCACCGCGATAGCGATCTTCAATCCCTTTTTCAGCTTGCCGGCATCCACCAGCGACTTTAGGTACTCACCGGTGGTTTCGCCGAGCAGGTTGACCGGGCTGAGATTACCAAAGGTGTACTTGTAACCCTTGGCGAAGATGGTGGAGGCGGCGGCGCCCGGTGTGATCCAGGGCGTCTTGTAGCGATCGGGCATGACCGATTCTGCCTCGCCGATGGCGCTGGAATAGGGGCCAACAACCGCGGTCACCTGGTCGGAGCTCATGGCGCGCTCGCAAAGTGAGGCCGACTTGGCTTGATCGGAGCCGTCGTCGTAGAAGATCTCCTTGATGGGCAGCTTTTTCTTGAGGCTCTTCACGAACACGCCGCCCTGATCGTTGATCTGTTTGATGGCAAGCTCGACGCCTTCCTTTTGATACTGGCCGGGCTTGGCTTCACGACCGGTGATGGAGAAGATGACGCCCACCTTGATTTCAGTCTGGCTCCACGCTGTGGAAACCAAGGTAGCGGTGAAGAGAATACAGCCGGCAACGGCAACGGAGAGCGATCGAATCTGGCGAGTGTTCACGTCTCCTTCTCCTGTCAATTCGGAAGTAACCACACAAAAGTGGGCCGCGGAACAGGTGCAGTCGCGCATCATATTCCGCCGAAGGGAAAGCCGCAAGCGTTTGGAAGGCTGCCGGTTAGCGGTTTTCAATTCCCGATTACCGTTTCGGCACTGATTTCAGCCGTCAAGCTGGGGGAGCAGAGCGGCGAGCAGTTCGGTCGGATAGAACACCTGACGTTTGAGTCCTGATGCGAGTTGCTCGTGACACGAGGTACCGGTAGCCACCAGCACCCGGGGACCATCGGCTTCGGCTTCGGCAACTTGCTTGAAGAGGTCCTGGCCTACCGCCATGCTGAGATCGTAATAGTCCTTCTTATAGCCGAAGCTGCCGGCCATGCCGCAGCACTCGACGCGGGAAATGACGACGTCGAAGCCGGCGGCCCGCAGCATAGCTTCCGTGGCGGGAGCGCTGCCGACCGTCTTCTGCTGGCAATGACTGTGATAGAAGAGCCGCGTTCCGAGCGGGTGACCCGTTGCGGGAAATAGCTTCCCGGCATCGAGGCCGTTGTCCCGGATAAAGTTCCAAAGGTATTCGACGGCGTCGAAGCTGTGGTCGCGGAGAAGCTGGTAAAGGAGTGCGCCTCCGACATCGGTCAGCAGCCGGCGATTATCGAGACGGAACATGGCCAGTACGCTGGGTTCAATGACCACGACATCGCGGCCTTCCTCGATGTAAGTGCGCAGGAGTTCAGCCGTGCGGCGCGCCTGCCGGGCGGCGGTTACGATCATTCCCTGCGAGATGGCAGCGCGCCCATCGGGACAAGTCTCACTGACAACAACATCGATGCCGAGCGACTGAAACACCTTTAAGGTGGCAAGTCCGCGAGAGGGCAAGCCGTAGTTGGTGAAGATGTCGGCGAACAGAACCGCCTTGGCTTTCGGAGCCGGTATGCGCGTGGCGTTCGTCTTGGCGGCTTCCACCAGCGTGGGCTTGGCGAACGGAGGAAGGTCGCGGCGGAGGTCGAGCCCGACAACCTTCTCCATGAGCGCTCGTGCGCCTGGGAGAGCGCTCATCCAGTTAGACAGCGGCGCGAACAGTGAACCCCACTTACCGAACGCATCGTAGCGCCCGAAAAAAAGTTTCTGCAGCGGCGCGACTTCGTGACCTTCCAACAGCGCGGTCGAGAAAAGCTGCGCCACCGGACTGGCATCGCGCCGGTTCAGGCGCTGCCGCAACGTGGAGTTGAGGAACGGTATGTCGATGCGCACCGGACACTGGGGAACACAGCGCGAGCAGCCGGTACAGAGTTCGCTGAAGCGGGCCGCCTCCAGCGCGCGCGTGCCCGCCTCCCAGGAACCGCCGATACCTCCGGAGTAGGTTTCGCCGCCGAAGGCATGGCCCCCGACAGTCTGAAAATTCGCGCAGGAATTCAGGCAGGCGCTGCAGCGAATGCAATACAGGGCCTCGCTGAGCACGGGATCCTGGCGCATCTTCATGCGCCCGTTGTCTACCAGAACGAGGTGAAACTCGCGACGGGGGGTGGATCCGTCATTGGTGAGCACGGGCGCGGCATTCAGCGGCGGCGTGATGATGCTGGTGTACGAGGAAAGTTTCTGGCCGGTACCACTGGCAGCTAGCAGTTCGAGAAAGGGCGCAAAATCGGCGCGCGACGGCAGCACTTTCTCGACACCCGCGATCGCAATGTGCAACGCCGGAAGCAGCGAGGTCATGCGGATGTTGCCTTCGCTCTCGACCAAGGCGATGCTTCCGCTGTCGGCGGCAATCAAGTTAGCGCCGGAGATGCCGGCGTCGGCAGCCAGGAATTTCTGCCGCAGGTGCTCACGGGCGAAACGCGTAAGCTCCTCGCCAGTATCGAGTGGGAGGTCAGTGTTAAAGCGGCTCTTAAACAGCGTGGTGATGCGTTCGCGGCTGTAGTGAATGGCGGGCGCAATGATGTGCGAGGGCTGCTCGTCGGCCACTTGGAGGATGAACTCGGCCAGGTCTGTTTCCGCCACTTCAATGCCCCGCGCCTGCAGAACATGGTTTAGGCCGACCTCCTCCGAGGTCATGCTCTTCCCTTTCACCACCAGGCGGACCGCGGCCTGCTCACAGATGTTGGCGATGTAATGGGTGGCGTCGTGAGCGTCTTTCGCCAGGTAAAAATGTCCGCCATTCCGCTTGACGCTGGCTTCCAGCGTGGCGAGGAGTTCTGGGAGGTTGGCAATCGCGCGTTCCTTGATGGCGCGCGTACGGTCCTTCAGCTGGTTGTAGTCGGGCAGCGCAGCGGTGGCAACGTAGCGGTTGCGGTTAAAGGTCTGGGTGTTATGGCGGACGGCAGGGCTCTCGATACGCAACGCCATTTTGATGGCAGCGAGCAGGCGGCGCTTGGAGCTTTTGTTCGCAACGGCACGCGGAGATTCCGGAGCTTGGGCAGCTGTGGCCATGGCTATACCACGATGATGTGCAGGCGATGCGGTCCGTGAACACCGCGGACCAGCGGTCCCATGTCGGCGGTGGCGCTGGGCCCGGTGATGAAGACAAAGTTTCGCCGCAAGCCGTCACCGTTGAGACGGTCGAGGCGGAATAGATCGCCGGGCCGCTGGACGATGTTCTCCGCCGGCAGCACGGCAATGTGAAAACGAGAGAGCAAACTGACAAACCCGGCATGGTCGTGATCAATGCAGACGCAAATGGAGCCGCTGTGCGCGACCCCGGCAAATGCGTCGGTGATGCCGACCACGCAATCGTCCATCGCCTTGCGGCTGCGGGCATCGAATGCGCCGGGAAGCCGGCGGCAGGCGTCAAACAAATCCGCAGGTAAATCAAGGGGAACGGCGACCGCCAATGGCCCGGCGGGAGCGACGCGGGCGACAGCCGCGGCGATCTGATCGGAAGTGCGGGCGACACGCTCGACCGTGGCAGCGGTGGCCGTCGCTGCTCTCTCGAAGGCATCCACCAGCGACATGGTGGCGGATTGTGTCACTGATGACATGTTGGGCCGCGGCATTCTAACTCAGCTCGGCGCCGTTGTATCCCCCTAGGCGGAAAAGCCGCGCCGATTGGGCAACTTCAGCCGGCCAAGCTCACGTGTCGCTTGACAAAACAGGGCGTACCAGCATATACCACCCGGCACAGAAAGCTGTCTTTAGTCAGGGGCGAGGCTTTACCAGAACCACCGGGACACTGATCGTGCCGCCACGTTCTTCGGCGGAAAGGTGGGAATCAATGAGAAGGTGCATGACCTCACTGGGCTTGGTCTTTGCGGCATCTCCGCTTTTTGCCGCGGATAATCCTCCAGCAACGATGTACCATCAAAATTACAATCCCTTCGGCAATGTCGCGCTTTCCACGTTCATCGCGGCAATCCCGATCCTGACACTGCTGTATTTCATCGCCCTTCATCCCCATCGCGATAAGCAGGGCGGACGCCACCTCGGCATTAGCGCACCGTGGGCCGCCTTCTTCGGTGTGGTGGCCGCATTCCTCGTCTCCTGCCTGGCCTTCGGCATGCCCTTTAAATCGGCAATCTCGGCCTTCGCCTATGGTGGGCTCGCCGGATTTCTGGGCATCATCTGGATCATCCTGGCGGCCATGTTCCTGTACACGATGACTGTGATCACGGGCAAGTTCGAGATCGTTAAGGAATCGATCATCCACATTTCGTTCGACCGGCGGCTGCAAGTGCTGCTGATCGCCTTTTCTTTCGGCGCGATCATCGAGGGTACCTCCGGCTTCGGGACACCGGTGGCCATCGCCGGCGCGGTGATGGTGGGTCTTGGCTTCTCGCCGTTCGACGCGGCCGTGCTGAACCTGCTCGCCAACACCGCCCCGGTTGCCTACGGTGCGATCGGCACCCCGATCGTGACTTTGGCCGCCGTCAGCGGCCTCGATCAGCTCACCCTTTCTGCCATGGCCGGGCGCCAACTTCCCTTCGTTTCCATCCTCATTCCCTTTTGGCTGGTGACGACGTTCGTTCTCATGCAGGGCGGCAAATGGAGAGACGCCTGGGAAGTGTGGCCGGCCACGCTCTGTTCCGGGGCATCCTTCGCGATCATGCAGTTTATTGCGTCGCAGACCAATGCCCTTCACCTCATGACGGACGTGGTGGCAGGCGTGTTTTCTGTGATCTGCACCGCGCTGTTCCTGCGCTTCGTCTGGCATCCGAAGACGCGTTTCCTGTTGCGGTCGGAGCGGAAGGCAATGGCTGAAGCATCCACTGGTGTGCGCGGTGGGCCCTCCGGCGAAGCAACCGCCCCGCAACCGGCCCAGGAGGAATGGTCCTATCCGTACACCGCCGGCCAGACCGCGTACGCCTGGGCGCCGTGGACAATCCTGATCGCCTGTTGCGCGATCTGGGGTATGCCGGCATGGAAGGCCTACCTCAATGGCATCTTTAAGGCGGTCAAGATCCACACCACACTGTTAGGTTCAGCCTTGGGCGGCACCCTCTCCCTGCCGACCTGGCAGATGCCGGCGCTTCATGGCCTGGTGGAGCGAATGCCTCCGGTGGCGCCGGTTAATGCGAAGCCAGAGGCTGCTGTGTTTGCCATCAACTGGCTGTCCGCAGCCGGTACCGGCGTCTTTGTTGCCGCCATCCTCACCGGTTTAGTCTTGGGGTTGAGCGCGGCACAATGGGGGGAAGCGACAACCCGCACGCTTCGCCGCATGAAGACCCCTGTGCTGGTGATCGGGCAGGTTCTAGGCTTGGGCTTTTTGACCCGTTACTCCGGCACTGACGCGGTTCTTGGACTGGCCTTCACCTTGGCGGGTCCCCTCTATCCATTCTTCGCCGCATACCTGGGCTGGCTGGGCGTCTTCCTGACCGGTTCGGATACCGCTTCCAATGCGCTGTTCGGGAGCCTGCAAAGGATCACGGCACAACAGCTTCACTTGAATGAGATTCTTATCGTCGCCACCAACTCGACAGGTGGGGTCATGGGTAAGATGATTGACGCACAGTCCATCATGGTCGCCTGTGCCGCCTGCTACGATGATCCTTATGAGCGTTCCCACGCCTTAGGGCCCATCTTCCGCAAGGTATTTTGGCACTCGATCGTACTTGCAGCCGCCATCGGCCTGATCTGCATTCTCCAGGCCTACGTATTTCCGTGGATGATCCCGACGCCCCCGGCCAAGTAAGGAGTCCCGCTGGAGGTTCGAGGGCCAGATCGGCTGGCCCCGGCAAACGCGCCGGGGCCTACTCATCTCGGGGCGAGCGCGCTGAGCGCTCTGGAAGTCAAGCGAGTAGAATCAGCTGAGTGTGGGGGCCGCTTGTGGAAGCTCGCATCATCCAGGAATTCCGGTCGGCCGTCGGCAGCGGCGCCCTGATTACGAAGGCCGACGAGCTGCGCACCTATGAATGCGACGGGCTGACGAATTTCCGCGTCATGCCCGAAGCGGTGCTGCTTCCGACATCCGCCGCGCAGGTGCAGTCGATCGTAAGCATTTGCCACCGCGAAAAGATTCCTTTTGTGGCGCGCGGCTCGGGTACCGGTCTGAGCGGCGGCGCGTTGCCGGTGAAAAACGGCATTGTCATCAGCCTGGCGCGGCTCAATAAAATCCTGGAGGTCGACTACGTCAACCAGCGCATCGTCGTGGAACCGGGCGTGGTCAATGCCTGGATCACGGAACGGGTTGCGCCACATGGATTTTTCTACGCGCCGGACCCGTCCTCGCAGTGCGCCTGCAGCATCGGCGGGAACGTGGCCGAAAACTCCGGCGGCGCGCACTGCCTCAAATACGGCTTCACCACCACGCATGTGCTGGGAGTGGAAGTGGTGCTGCCGGATGCGACCGTGGTTCATCTCGGCGGGAAGACTCTGGACGTACCCGGGTACGATTTGCCGGGAGTGTTCGTCGGATCGGAAGGAACGCTGGGAGTAGTGACTAAGGTGATTTTGCGGATCGTGAAGAAGCCCGAGTCGGTTCAGACTCTGCTCGCCGCTTTTAACACTACCAACGAGGCTGGAGCGGCGGTAAGCGGAGTGATTGCGGCGGGCATGTTGCCGGCGGCTATCGAGATGATGGACCGGCTCTCAATCCAGGCGGCCGAAGCGTCGGTGCACGCTAATTATCCCGACTGTGGCGGGCTGCTGCTGGTCGAACTCGATGGCCCGGCTGCCGAGGTGCAATACCTGATCGAACATGTCAGCGAGATTTGCACGGGTTGCGGCGCGTGGGAGATTCGAATCGCGAAGACCGAAGCCGAGCGGGCGGCGGTTTGGAGGGGGCGCAAGGCCGCGTTTGCCGCCATGGGGCGCATCGCTCAGAGCTACATGGTGCAGGACGGCGTGATTCCGCGCACGTCGTTGCCGCGGGTAATGAGCGCGATCGAGCGAATGAGCGAAGAAACCGGCCTCAAAGTTGCCAATGTGTTCCACGCCGGGGACGGAAACCTGCATCCCCTGGTGCTCTACGACAGCCGCATTCCGGGGCAGGAGAAAGAGGCGGAGAAGCTGTCGGGAAGGATCCTGGAATTGTGCGTAGCCGAAGGCGGCTCGATCACCGGAGAGCATGGGGTCGGGGAAGAGAAAAAACACTTCATGTCCAAGATGTATGCTGAGCCGGACCTGGAAACCATGCAGCGCGT